>NZ_JAPVZJ010000046.1:0-526 GCF_041432295.1 Streptococcus sp. 27098_8_109 | reverse complement strand
ATTTCAGCTTTAATATCATAATCTTTATCGCTTTGATCCAGCTGTTTTAAGTGGTAATAATAAGTTGAACGGGCAAGTTTAATAATCTTTAGAAGGATATCTAAAGAAAACTCTGTTACCAGTCCTTGAACAATTTCCGTTTTTCTTCTTGCTCCTTTTCGTCTCTCAATCGGAGTTCTCTCAACTTTTTTAGAATGGCATTCTCCGCTCTCAAGTACTCATTTTCTGCTTGAAGACGTTCTAATTCTGTCATATCTTCAAATCTCTTCTTTGGCTTACGTCCCATTTTAGGTGGTCTCCCTCTTGTTTTCTCAACAATAGTATACCCGTTTTTCTTATATTGTGCCAGCCAATTCGAAAGTAATCCACTACTTAGAAGAGCATAATCCAGAGACGCCCTAATTTGTGAATGCCCCTCAAGAAGAACTTTATCAATGATCTCTTGTTTTAGTTCAGGAGAATAGTAACAATTCTTTCCTTTTTTGACGAACTCTATTCCGTAACGATCAATCAATTTAATCATGTA
>NZ_JAPVZJ010000045.1:0-555 GCF_041432295.1 Streptococcus sp. 27098_8_109 | reverse complement strand
CTCTCCTACCATACCTATAAAGGTATCCACAGCTTCGGTAAATTGTTTTAGCCCCGGTACATTTTCGGCGCAGGGTCACTCGACTAGTGAGCTATTACGCACTCTTTGAATGAATAGCTGCTTCTAAGCTAACATCCTAGTTGTCTGTGCAACCCCACATCCTTTTCCACTTAACAATTATTTTGGGACCTTAGCTGGTGGTCTGGGCTGTTTCCCTTTCGACTACGGATCTTAGCACTCGCAGTCTGACTGCCGACCATAATTCATTGGCATTCGGAGTTTATCTGAGATTGGTAATCCGGGATGGACCCCTCACCCAAACAGTGCTCTACCTCCAAGAATCTCTAATGTCGACGCTAGCCCTAAAGCTATTTCGGAGAGAACCAGCTATCTCCAAGTTCGTTTGGAATTTCTCCGCTACCCACAAGTCATCCAAGCACTTTTCAACGTGCCCTGGTTCGGTCCTCCAGTGCGTCTTACCGCACCTTCAACCTGCTCATGGGTAGGTCACATGGTTTCGGGTCTACGTCATGATACTAATTCGCCCTATTCAGA
>NZ_JAPVZJ010000044.1:0-608 GCF_041432295.1 Streptococcus sp. 27098_8_109 | reverse complement strand
TCGTTTTTAGCTTTCTCAACTGCATCGTTTGTTGTTGCGTTGTCGATTGCTTGTTTCGCTGCGTCGGCTTTGGCTTTTGCATCTGCTTTAGCTGCAGTTTTTTCTTCGTCTGTTAAGTCATTATTGGCATCAATCGCGTCATTCTTAGCTTTCAATGCGTCATCAATTGCTTGTTTTGCAGCCGGTTTAGCTGTTGGTGTTGGAGTGACTGATGATACACTTGCTGCCCCAGCGTTTTTAGCTTGAGTTACTGCATCGTTTGTTGTCGCGTTGTCAATTGCTTGCTTCGCTGCGTCAGCTTTCGCTTTGGCGTCTTCCTTAGCTTTGGTTTTCTCTTCAGCAGTCAAATCGTTATTGGCATCAATCACATCGTTCTTAGCTTTCAATGCGTCATCGATGGCTTGTTTTGCAGCCGGTTTAGCTGTTGGTGTTGGAGTGACTGATGATATACTTGTCGCTCCGTCATTTTTAGCTTGTTCTACCGCTGCGTTTGTTGTTGCGCTATCGATTGCTTGTTTAGCTGCATCGGCTTTGGCTTTGGCGTCTTCCTTAGCTTTGGCTTTCTCTTCAGCAGTCAAATCGTTATTGGCATCAATCACATCGTTCTT
>NZ_JAPVZJ010000043.1:0-626 GCF_041432295.1 Streptococcus sp. 27098_8_109 | reverse complement strand
AAAGGAAATTACGGCTATCGTCGCATGACTCTAGAATTACGAAATCGTGGCTTCGTAGTGAACCATAAGAAGGTGCAGCGTCTGATGAAAGTACTTGGTTTAACGGCTCGAATTCGCCGTAAACGGAAGTATTCTTCATACCAAGGAGAGGTTGGCAAGAAAGCAGATAATCTTATTCAACGTCAATTTGAAGCAACCAAACCAATGCAAAAGTGCTACACAGATGTGACAGAATTTGCCATTCCAGCAAGCACTCAAAAGCTTTACTTATCGCCAGTTTTAGATGGTTTTAACAGCGAAATCATCGCTTATAATCTTTCTACATCACCGAACTTAGAACAAGTAAAAGCTATGTTAGACCAGGCTTTCGGTGAGGAACATTACGAGAATACCATTCTCCATAGTGACCAAGGCTGGCAATACCAACACGATTCTTATCATCGGTTCCTAGAGAGTAAGGGAATTCAAGCATCCATGTCACGTAAGGGTAACAGCCCAGACAATGGTATGATGGAGTCCTTCTTTGGGATTCTGAAATCGGAAATGTTTTATGGTTATGAGAAGTCGTTTCAGTCGCTTAAGCAATTGGAACAAGCTATTGTAGACTATATTGATTACTACAACAA
>NZ_JAPVZJ010000041.1:0-764 GCF_041432295.1 Streptococcus sp. 27098_8_109 | reverse complement strand
GCTTTCTCTTCTGCTGTTAAGTCATTGTTGGCATCTATTGCTGCTTCTTTTGCTTTTAATGCTTCATCGATGGCTTGTTTTGCCGCTGGCTTCGCTTGGGCTGTTGGAGTCACTGAGTCTACACTTGTTGCTCCATCAGCCTTAGCTTGTTCCACCGCTGCATTTGTTGTTGCTTGATCAATTGCTTGTTTTGCTGCGTCTGCTTTGGCTTTCGCATCTTCTTTAGCTTTTGTTTTTTCTTCTGCTGTTAAGTCATTGTTGGCATCTATTGCTGCTTCTTTTGCTTTTAATGCTTCATCGATGGCTTGTTTTGCAGCTGGCTTCGCTTGCGCTGTTGGTGTTACTAAAGATACACTTGTCGCTCCATCAGCCTTAGCTTGTTCCACCGCTGCATTTGTTGTCGCCTTGTCGATTGCAGTCTTCGCTGCATCGGCTTTGACTTTCGCGTCTTCCTTAGCTTTGGCTTTTTCTTCAGCAGTCAAATCGTTGTTGGCATCAATTGCGTCGTTCTTAGCTTTCAATGCGTCATCGATGGCTTTCTTAGCTGCTGGTTTGGCTACCGGAGTTGGAGTCACCGAATCTACTGATGTTGCTCCGTCGTTTTTAGCTTGCGTTACTGCATCATTTGTTGTCGCCTTGTCGATTGCTTGCTTCGCTGCGTCAGATTTGGCTTTTGCATCAGCTTTCGCCGCAGTTTTTTCTTCGTCTGTTAAGTCATTGTTGGCATCAATCGCGTCGTTCTTAGCTTTCAATGCGTCATCAAT
>NZ_JAPVZJ010000040.1:0-927 GCF_041432295.1 Streptococcus sp. 27098_8_109 | reverse complement strand
TTGGTTTGAATAGATATTCAATTTTGAGTAGGTATTACTCAGAGTTAAGTGACGATAGCCTAGGAGATACACCTGTACCCATGCCGAACACAGAAGTTAAGCCCTAGAACGCCGGAAGTAGTTGGGGGTTGCCCCCTGTGAGATATGGAAGTCGCTTAGCTCTAGGGAGTTTAGCTCAGCTGGGAGAGCATCTGCCTTACAAGCAGAGGGTCAGCGGTTCGATCCCGTTAACTCCCAAAGGTCCCGTAGTGTAGCGGTTATCACGTCGCCCTGTCACGGCGAAGATCGCGGGTTCGAATCCCGTCGGGACCGTTAGAATAACGTAAGTTATTTTAGACTCGTTAGCTCAGTTGGTAGAGCAATTGACTTTTAATCAATGGGTCACTGGTTCGAGCCCAGTACGGGTCATATCTGCGGGTTTGGCGGAATTGGCAGACGCACCAGATTTAGGATCTGGCGCTTAACGGCGTGGGGGTTCAAGTCCCTTAACCCGCATTAAGATATAATAAATGAGCCGGCTTAGCTCAGTTGGTAGAGCATCTGATTTGTAATCAGAGGGTCGCGTGTTCAAGTCATGTAGCCGGCATTTTTAGATAGAAGAAAACAGTGCGAACGTAGTTCAGTGGTAGAACACCACCTTGCCAAGGTGGGGGTCGCGGGTTCGAATCCCGTCGTTCGCTTAGAGAGGCCGGGGTGGCGGAACTGGCAGACGCACAGGACTTAAAATCCTGCGATTGGTAACGATCGTACCGGTTCGATTCCGGTCCTCGGCATAAACTAATGAGCACCCTTAGCTCAACTGGATAGAGTACCTGACTACGAATCAGGCGGTTAGAGGTTCGACTCCTCTAGGGTGCATTTTTCTATTTAACTCGGGAAGTAGCTCAGCTTGGTAGAGTACTTGGTTTGGGACCAAGGTGTCGCAGG
>NZ_JAPVZJ010000039.1:0-994 GCF_041432295.1 Streptococcus sp. 27098_8_109 | reverse complement strand
TGAAGTTTTCAAAGTTCCGAAAACCAAAGGCATTTCGCTTGATAAGTTTGATGAGATTATTGGTCGCTTCCAATTTGGCGTTGGAATAGGGTAGTTGAAGGGCGTTGACAATCTTTTCTTTATCCTTGAGGAAGGTTTTAAAGACAGTCTGAAAAAGAGGATGAACCTGCTTTAGATTGTCCTCAATAAGTCCGAAGAATTTGACAGGTTCCTTGTTCTGAAAGTGAAAAAGCAAGAGTTGATAGAGATTGTAGTGGTGTTTCAAGTCTTCTGAATAGCTCAAAAGCTTGTCTAGAATTTCTTTATTTGTTAAGTGCATGCGAAAAGTAGGGCGATAAAAACGTTTATCACTGAGTTTACGACTATCCTGCTGTATGAGCTTCCAGTAGCGCTTGATGGCTTTGTATTCATGAGATTTTCGCTCAAATTGATTCATGATTTGGACACGGACACGACTCATAGCACGGCTGAGATGTTGGACAATGTGAAAGCGGTCGAGAACGATTTTAGCACATGGGAAAAGCTGTTTAGCTAAGGCATAGTAGGGACTAAACATATCCATCGTAATGATTTTCACCTGACAACGAACAGCTCGCTCGTAGCGCAGAAAGTGATTTCGTATGATAGCCTGTGTTCTGCCTTCAAGAACAGTGATGATGTTAAGATTATCAAAATCTTGTGCAATGAAACTCATCTTTCCCTTGGTAAAGGCATACTCGTCCCAAGACATAATCTCTGGAAGACGAGAAAAATCATGCTTAAAACGGAAGTCATTAAGCTTGCGAATGACAGTTGAAGTTGAAATAGCCAGTTGATGAGCGATATCGGTCATAGAAGTTTTTTCAATCAATTTTTGCGCAATTTTTTGGTTGATAATACGAGGAATTTGGTGATTTTTCTCGACGAGAGAGGTCTGTGAGACCATCATTTTAGAGCAATGATAGCACTTGAAACGACGCTTTTTAAGGAGGATTCTGGTAGGCATACCAGTTGT
>NZ_JAPVZJ010000038.1:0-1275 GCF_041432295.1 Streptococcus sp. 27098_8_109 | reverse complement strand
TCTTTTTTGATATTGAGAGCGATAAAAATTCGTTTTTTGAAGTTTTCAAAGTTCCGAAATCCAAAGGCATTTCGTTTGATAAGTTTGATGAGATTATTGGTCGCTTCCAATTTTGCGTTGGAATAGGGTAACTGAAGGGCATTGACGATTTTCTCTTTGTCCTTTAGAAAGGTCTTAAAGATAGTCTGAAAAAGAGGATGAACCAGCTTAATATTGTCCTCAATGAGTCCGAAAAATTTATCTGCCTCCTTGTTCTGAAAGTGAAAGAGTAAGAGCTGATAGACATTGTAGTGGTGTTTCAAGTCTTCTGAATAGCTCAAAAGCTTGTCTAAAATCTCTTTATTGGTTAAGTGCATGCGAAAAGTAGGGCGATAAAATCGCTTATCACTCAGTTTACGGCTATCTTGTTGGATGAGTTTCCAGTAGCGCTTGGTAGCCTTGTATTCATGAGATTTTCGATGAAACTGATTCATGATTTGGACACGCATACGACTCATAGCACGGCTCATGTGTTGGACAATATGGAAACGATCCAACACGATTTTAGCGTTTGGAAAAAGCTGTTTAGCCAAGTCATAGTAAGGGCTAAACATATCCATAGTAATGATTTTCACCTGACAGCGCACGGCTCTATCGTAGCGAAGAAAGTGATTCCGGATGATAGCTTGTGTTCTTCCTTCAAGAACAGTGATGATATTAAGATTATCAAAATTTTGAGCAATAAAACTCATCTTTCCCTTAGTAAAGGCATACTCGTCCCAAGACATAATCTCAGGGAGGTACGAAAAATCAGGCTTAAAACGGAAGTCATTAAGCTTGCGAATGACAGTTGATGTTGAAATGGCTAACTGATGAGCAATATCGGTCATAGAAGTCTTTTCAATCAACTTTTGCGCAATTTTTTGGTTGATAATACGAGGAATTTGGTGATTCTTCTTGACGATAGAAGTTTCAGCGACCATCATTTTTGAACAGTGATAGCACTTGAAACGACGCTTTTTAAGTAGAATTCTAGTAGGCATACCAGTCGTTTCGAGGTAAGGGATCTTAGACGGTTTTTGAAAATCATATTTCTTCATTTGACTTCCGCACTCAGGGCAAGATGGAGCATTGTAGTCCAGTTTGGCGATGATTTCTTTGTGTGTATCCCTATTGATGATATCTATAAATTGGATATTAGGGTCTTTGATATCGAGTAGTTTTGTGATAAAATGTAATTGTTCCATATGAATCTTTCTAATGAGTTGTTTTGTCGCTTTTCATTATAGATCTTAT
>NZ_JAPVZJ010000037.1:0-1799 GCF_041432295.1 Streptococcus sp. 27098_8_109 | reverse complement strand
TAAAAACAATCTCATCTGCTTTGCGGATGAGGGTTTTCTTATTTTGTGCTATACTTAAGATATGCATAGAAAAACAGTGATTGATTTTAGGGCTTTGGGCGAGAGATACACCTTTACCCAGCCTATTAAAGAGTTGAAAACGAGAAATGTAGCAGAAGTGGCAGATTTGCTGGTACAAGTGGAAAGCTACCAAGAGCAAGGCTACTATGTGGTGGGCTATGTCAGCTACGAGGCTGCACCTGCTTTTGAGGAGAAATTAGCAGTTCATAAAGCTCCTTTACTGGACGAGTATTTGCTTTACTTTACTGTTCACGATAGGGTGGAGACATCTCCTATTCCCCTGACTTATGATGAGGTTGATTTGCCTTCAAATTGGCAGGAAGTGACGTCTGAAGCAGATTATGAAAAGGCGATTGCTCAGATTCACCATCATTTGCGGCAGGGGGACACCTATCAGGTCAACTACACCGTCCAACTCAAGCAAAAATTAAGTGCCAATCCTTTTGCCATCTACAATCGTATGGTAGTAGAGCAGGAGGCGGGCTACAATGCTTATGTTGAACATGACGAGATGGCAGTGATTTCCATGAGTCCAGAACTCTTTTTTGAGCAAAATGACCGCGAGTTGACAACACGACCAATGAAGGGAACGACTCAGCGTGGGGTAACTGACCAAGAAGATCTTGAACAGGCCAGTTGGTTGGAGCAGGATTCTAAAAATCGCTCTGAAAATATGATGATTGTGGACCTCTTGCGCAATGACATGAACCGTATTTCTGAGGTGGGGAGTGAGCATGTAGAGCGTCTTTGCCAAGTGGAACAGTATTCAACGGTTTGGCAGATGACTTCGACCATCAAGAGTTGGTTGCGAGAGGATGTTGACCTTGTAGAGATATTCCGTTCTCTATTTCCTTGTGGTTCTATAACGGGAGCTCCGAAAATTGCGACTATGGAAATCATCAAGGACTTGGAGCCACAACCGCGCGGAGTCTACTGTGGAACGATTGGTCTCCTGCTTCCAAATGGACGACGAATTTTCAATGTTGCTATTCGGACCATTCAACTGCATCAAGGGAAAGCCATCTATGGAGTTGGCGGAGGCATTACATGGGATAGCACTTGGGAGTCTGAATACCGTGAGGTTCATCAAAAGGCGGCAGTTCTTTATCGTAAACAAGCTCGTTTCAAACTGATTACTACAGGGAAAATCAGCCAGAAGAACTTGCTGTTTGAAGAACAACATATAGAAAGGCTGAGAAAAGCTAGTCGGTATTTTGCCTTTCCATTTGATTCAGAAAACTTGAAACAAAAGATAGAGGAAGAGTGTCAGGCTTGTGATGCTAATCAAGATTACCGCTTGCATATTTCTCTCGACAAGTCTGGAGAGATAGAAGTAGATCGTCAAGTATTAACAGCTCTTAGTCCAAGTTTTTGTCAGGCCAAACTTTGCCTTCAGGAAGCCAATTTGCAACAAGCCTTTATCTACTTCAAAACGACTCACCGACCGCATTTGAGCATAGGGGAGCAAGAGATCATTTACCATAATAAGTCTGGAGAACTTCTTGAAACCTCTATCGGAAATTTGGTTCTGAAAATTTCTGGGAAACTCTACACACCGCCTATCCGACTGGGAATCTTGCCAGGAATTTACCGTCAGCTCTTGCTGGAAACAGGACAGGTAGAAGAGAGAGTCTTGACTTTAAAAGACTTAGCCCGAGCAGAAGCTATTTACGGCTGTAATGCAGTCAGGGGCTTGTATGAGTTGTCAGTAAGGGAGAACTAAATGAAATTAATATTTT
>NZ_JAPVZJ010000035.1:0-2257 GCF_041432295.1 Streptococcus sp. 27098_8_109 | reverse complement strand
CTGTACGAGAGTCTATTTCATCAGTCTTAGCTTTTAAGGCATCATCGATGGCTTTCTTAGCTTCTGGCTTCGCTTCTGGTTGTGGATCTACTGCTTTTACTTCTGTTATTCCAGTCACCTTAGCTCGGTCTACTTCCGCATTTGTTGTTGCATTATCGATGGCTGCTTTTGCTGCGTTGGCCTTAGCTTTTGCTTCTGACTTAGCCGCAGCTTTCTCTTCATCTGTCAAGTCTGTACGAGAGTCAATCACGTCGTTCTTAGCTTTAAGCGCGTCGTCGATGGCTTGCTTCGCAGTCGGTTTTGCCACTGGCTTTGGAGTCACTGAAGCTACTGATGCCGTTCCTGCAGTCTTAGCTTGTTCCACTTCTGCGTTTGTTGTCGCATTGTCGATTGCTTCTTTCGCTGCATCAGCTTTTGCCTTAGCTTCTGCTTTGGCTTTAGTTTTTTCTTCAGCTGTTAAATCATCATTCGCATCTATTGCATCTTCTTTTGCTTTTAATGCATCATCTATTGCCTGTTTGGCTGCTGGTTTTTTAGCTGCTTCTGGACTAAACGAGTTCACATCACTTAAACCAGATACACTATTTACATCTACTTTAATGTCTGTATCTGCTGCATCGATTGCGTCTTTTGCCTCATTAGCTTTATTTTCTACTTCAGCTTTTGCTGCAGTTTTCTCTTCAGTTGTTAAATCATCTCGAGCATCGATTTCTTCTATTTTCTTCTCTAGAGCTGCATCAATTGCTTTTTTAGCCTCTGATTTCTTAACTGGTTCTGGACTAAATGAATTTACATCACTTAAACCAGATATACTATTTACATCAACCTTAATATCTGTATCAGCTTCATCGATTGCTTTCTTAGCTGCATCGGCTTTAGCTTTAGCTTCCTCCTTAGCTGCTAATTTTTCTTCTGCTGTTAAGTCATTATTCGCATCAATTTCTGCTTCTTTTGCCTTTAGTGCTTCATCTACAGCTTTTTTAGCCTCTGGTTTCTTAACCGCTACTGGATTCAATGAGTTTACATCTGCTACCCCAATAGTTTTTGAATTTTCAACGTCAGCATTTGTTGCCGCTTTATCAACTGCTTGTTTTGCCGCTTCTGCTTTAGCCCTAGCTTCTTCTTTAGCTGCTATTTTTTCCTCAGCTGTCAGATCATCTCGAGTATCGATCTCTGCTTCTTTGGCTTTAAGCGCATCTTCTATCGCTTTCTTAGCTGCTGGCTTAGCTTGCGCTGTTGGATTTACTGAAGATACACTCGTTGCTCCAGCGTTTTTAGCTTGAGTTACTGCATTATTTGTTGTCGCATTGTCGATTGCAGTCTTCGCTGCGTCTGCTTTGGCTTTCGCTTCTTCTTTAGCTGCTGTTTTTTCCTCAGCTGTCAGATCATCTCGAGCATCGATTTCTGCTTCTTTGGCTTTAAGTGCATCTTCTACTGCTTTCTTCGCCTCTGGTTTCGCTACTGGAGTTGGAGTCACCGAATCTACCGATGTTGCTCCATCATTTTTAGCTTTTTCTACTGCATCATTTGTTGTCGCGTTGTCTATTGCTGTTTTCGCTGCGTCGGCTTTTGCTTTCGCATCAGCTTTCGCTGCTGTTTTCTCTTCATCTGTTAAGTCGTTATTTGCGTCGATTGCGTCGTTCTTAGCTTTTAGCGCATCATCAATTGCTTTCTTCGCTGCTGGTTTGGCTACTGGAGTTGGAGTCACTGAAGATACACTTGCTGCCCCATCATTTTTAGCTTGAGTTACTGCATCGTTTGTGGTTGCGTTGTCGATTGCAGTCTTCGCTGCGTCGGCTTTGGCTTTAGCTTCTTCCTTAGCTGCTATTTTTTCCTCAGCTGTCAGATTATCTCGAGCATCAATCGCGTCATTTTTAGCTTTTAGGGCATCGTCGATTGCTTTTTTAGCTGCTGGTTTTGCCACTGCTGTTGGATTTACATTATTTACTTCTGTTGTTCCATTAGCCTTAGCTTGGTCTACTCCCGCGTTTGTTGTCGCATTATCGATCGCTTGTTTCGCTGCAGCTGCCTTGTCTTGCGCTTCTTGCTTAGCTTTGGCTTTTTCTTCGTCTGTTAAGTCATTATTTGCGTTGATTGCTGCTTCCTTAGCTTTCAGCGCATCTTCGATGGCCTTCTTAGCAGCCGGTTTAGCTGTTGGTGTTGGAGTGACTGATGATACACTTGTCGCTCCGTCGTTTTTAGCTTGCGTTACGGTATCGTTTGTGGTTGCATTGTCAATTGCAGTCTTCGCTGCGTC
>NZ_JAPVZJ010000034.1:0-2461 GCF_041432295.1 Streptococcus sp. 27098_8_109 | reverse complement strand
AAGAAAAAACGAATCCCATGATTCGTCTTTCTTGATAGATGAAAATTGATTTTAAAAATTATGAACCAATCTTTTGCAAATTAAGCACAGCATCGTGATTCATCAAGACTTGACCATACTCTTGCAAGACTGAACGACTGATGTCACTATCGTCTGCAAACTCGCGCATACGAGCCAATAGCCAAGCTGGATATGGACTTGGATGATTTTCAATATCCACTAAAATGGTCAAATAATAACGCTCATTCATCTTGTAGAGTTCAGAAGTTTCCATCTCAAAAGTCACTGTCTGGGCAAAAGCCACCAAGTCAGCCAACTTAGCAAAAGAAAGGATGTAGTAGATGTAAGGTTCTTTCTTGCTCTCAGCTTCTTGTTCAGCCTGTTCCTGCTCTTCTTCCTTGGCTTCGACTTGCTCTAGAGATTGAATGGCTTCGATATCGTCTTTGGTTTTATCTGCGATGCTTTTTTCCAAGGTTTTGATAAATTCATCAGGCGACATTTGAGCCAATTCTTCCATATCTGGTAAATCCGATAAGTCTTCAAAATCTAGATTTTGGTCAATCTTTGATTTGGTTACAAAGACATCAACCTTATCAGGTTTTGGAGTCACACGGAAGCTCAACATACCTGTATCCAAAAAGCTCTCAGGCATCTCTAACTCATCTAAGATAGCGTAAAAGAATTCTTCTGTTTTTTCTTGAGGAACGAGAAAGTCAGCAATCTCCATGCCTCGATCCATCAAATCCTCTAAAGACATCGTGATTTTTAAAGTTGTATCACTAATTTGTTTCATTTTCATTGCTAGTAACCTCATACTTTCAGTTCTATCTATTATACTAGATTTTTACGATTTTATCAAAAGAATGAAGCAAGAATGTGATATAATACTAGAGACCATTTTACAATACAAGAAAGAAAGTACAATGAAAAATATAAAAGTTAATGCACTGGCTAGCTTGCTAGTCAATGTTCTCAATATCGTTTTTCCGCTGATAACCAATCCTTATCTGACACGGATTCTCAGCAAATCCAACTACGGTTACTTCAATACCGCCAATACCTGGGCTAGCTTTGTCATTCCTTTAGCTGCCTTTGGGATTTACAACTATGGGATTCGAGCTATCAGTAAGGTTAAGGATGATAAGGAGAAAATTAATTATGTCTTCTCCAAGTTATTCTATATCTCAGTGATTACATCTGTCCTTACAACAGGTATCTACTTCTTCTTTATTTACATGGATACCAGTATTGAAAATTTGAAAGAACTCTACTATATACTCGGAGTACAAGCACTCTTCCAATTCCTCTATATTGAGTGGATGAATGAAGCATATGAAAATTACGCCTTTATATTATATAAGACATTAATTATACGGATAGCCATGTTGGTTGCAATCTTTACCTTTGTAAAAACTCCAGACGATATCGTACCTTATGCAATCATTATGAGTGCAACCACTATCCTTAACTACCTGCTCAGTTTTCTCTGGATTAAGCGAGAAGTTTCCTTTGTTAAGATTGGTCTTGTCGAATTAGTCAAAGCATCGAAGCCGCTCTTGACTATGCTTCTCCTAGCAAATGCCAACATGCTCTACACCTTACTTGATAGAATGTTTATCACCAAAGGGCCTGATGAAAACTACATTTCTTATTATACCATTGCTTCTAGCATCGTCATGTTGATTGCCAGTGTCCTGAGTGGAGCTATCAACGTCAGTATTCCACGTCTCGGCTACTATCTCGGTAAGAAAGACTACGAATCTTATAAAAATCTTCTAAATCAAGGCGCTGCCCTCTTTTACTTCCTCATCATTCCAACCAGTATTGGGATTATGGTATTAGGGAACTACGCAACTGTCATCTACTCTTCTGAAAAATACCTTGAAGCTGGTATTGTGACTAGTGTCTTCGCTTTTCGGACTATCATTTGGGCCATTGAGTTAATCCTCGGTAAACAAATTATCTTCATCAACGACCACGAAAATCGTTTAACAGCCTTTTACTTTATTGGTGGTGGAGCTAATATCCTACTCAACAGTCTCTTGTATTTCAATAATATTTTTGCACCAGAGTATTACATTGCTACTACTATTATTGCAGAAACTATAGTTGTTCTACTGGAAATTTACTTTATCAAGAAACATCATCTGCTTGACCTAAAAGAAATCTTTACTACTTTAACACGCTATACTATTGTATCGCTCGGATTCATTCCCATCTATTTCACATTTAAATTCCTTTTCCAAATCAACTCTTATACAGTCAACCTCAATATGATCCTCATGGTTCTCTCGACTGTTGCAACTTGTGGAATCTACTATCTCTTGATACTTTTTATCACAAAAGATAAAACATTCCACTATGCACTCAATCTTGCTCTTGCTAAGATTAAAAGAAATTAAATAAATAACCTACCTATCTAAAACAAGGAATATTCCAGTAGATAGGTAGGCTATTTATT
>NZ_JAPVZJ010000033.1:0-2568 GCF_041432295.1 Streptococcus sp. 27098_8_109 | reverse complement strand
TAGCTTCAGTTACTCCAGCAGCAGTAGTGAAGACAGCAGCTAAGCAATCCATCGACGAAGCTCTGAAAGCTAAGAATGATGAAATCGACGCTCGTACAGACCTAACAGATGAAGAGAAAGCTGCTGCTAAGTCAGAAGCAAAAGCTAAGGCTGACGCAGTGAAAGCAACCATCGACAACGCAACAACAAATGCAGAAGTAGAACAAGCTAAGGTGACTGGAACAACAGAAGTCACTTCAGTCAATCCAGAGGCGTTGACTAAGTCAGCAGCTAAGCAATCCATCGACGAAGCTTTGAAAGCTAAGACTGATGAGATAGACGCTCGTACAGACTTGACAGATGAGGAGAAAACTGCAGCTAAGGGAGACGCGAAAACAAAAGCTGACGCAGCGAAGACTGCAATCGACAACGCAACAACAAACGATGCAGTAACTCAAGTTAAAAACGATGGGGCAGCAAGTGTAGCTTCAGTGACTCCAGCAGCAGTAGCGAAGACGGAAGCTAAGCAAGCCATCGATGAAGCTCTTAAAGCTAAGAGTGCTGAGATAGACGCACGTACAGACTTAACAGACGAAGAGAAAACTGTGGCTAAATTAGATGCAAAAGCCAAAGCTGACGCAGCGAAAGCAACCATCGACAACGCAATAACAAATGCGGAGGTAGAACAAGCTAAGGTGACTGGAATAACAGAAGTAAAAGCAGTAGATCCACAACCAGAAGCTAAGACAGCAGCTAAGCAAGCCATCGATGATGCCCTAAAAGCTAAGAACGACGAGATAGACGCTCGTACAGATTTAACAGACGAAGAGAAAACTGCTGCTAAGTCAGAAGCAAAAGCTAAGGCCGACGCAGCAAAAGAAGTTATCGATAAAGCGACAACCAATGCAGAAGTTGACCAAGCAAAGTCAACTGGAATTGCAGAAGTCACTTCAGTAAATCCAGGTGCAGTGGCTAAGACAGAAGCTAAGCAAGCCATTGACGAAGCTCTGAAGGCTAAGAACGACGAAATCGACGCACGTACAGACTTAACAGATGAAGAGAAAGCTGCTGCTAAGTCAGAAGCAAAAGCTAAGGCTGACGCAGCAAAAGAAGCCATCGACAAAGCAACAACGAATGCAGCAGTCGACCAAGCTAAAACTAACGGAACTTTAGAAGTCACTTCAGTAAATCCAGAAGCAGTAGCGAAGACAGAAGCTAAGCAAGCCATCGACGATGCTTTGAAAGCTAAGACTGCCGAAATTGATGCTCGTACAGACTTAACAGATGAAGAGAAAACTGCAGCCAAAGCAGATGCAAAAGCCAAAGCTGACGCAGCAAAATCAGCCATAGATAAAGCAACAACGAATGCAGAAGTCTACCAATCTAAGTCAACTGGAATCACAGCAGTGACTTCAGTAAACCCAGAGGCAGTAGCGAAGACAGAAGCTAAGCAAGCCATCGACGAAGCGCTTAAATCTAAGACTGATGAAATCGACTCTCGTACAGACTTAACAGACGAAGAGAAAACCGCGGCTAAAGCAGAAGTAAAAGATAAGGCTGACGCAGCAAAATCAGCCATAGATAAAGCAACAAAGAATGCAGAAGTCGACCAATCTAAGGCAACTGGAATCACAGCAGTGACTTCAGTAAACCCAGAGGCAGTAGCGAAGACGGAAGCTAAGCAATCCATCGACGAAGCGCTTAAAGCTAAGACTTCCGAGATAGACTCTCGCACAGACTTAACAGAAGAAGAGAAAATTGGGGCTAAGGCAGAAGCAAAAACAAAAGCTGACGCAGCGAAGACTGCAATCGACAACGCAACAACAAATGCGGAAGTAGAACAAGCTAAGGTGACTGGAACAAGAGAAGTAAATAATGTAAATCCAGACGCAGTAGCAAAGTCAGAAGCTAAGAAATCCATCGACGAAGTTCTTAAAGCTAAGACTGCCGAGATAGACGGACGTACAGACTTAACAGATGAAGAGAAAACTGCAGCCAAAGCAGACGCGAAAGCTAAAGCTGACGCAGCGAAAGCAGCCATCGACAAAGCAACAACGAATGCAACAGTCGACCAAGCTAAGTCAACTGGTATTGAGGAAGTGAACTCAGTCAATCCGATTGCACAAATTAGACCGGCAGTTGGAGCAAGTGCTGGAGTTCATGTAAACTCAGCTAATCCAACTTCTAAAGAAAAACCACAGGAAAAACAAGCAATAGACCAAGTATTGAAAACTGATGAAGCCAAAGCTAAAGTGAAAGATAGTGTAGCATCTACTATCTCACAACTTGAAAATGAGAATCAGCAAGTAGCTACTAATCAGCGTGTAGTGGCTAGAGAATTGCCAAATACAGGTACAACAGAATCCATAACAGCAATTGTTGCAGCAACAGCTAGTGCGATACTTGGTTTTGGTCTTATTGCTCGTCGTCGAAAAGAAGATGAAGAAGACAAATTAGAAAATCAGTAACGATTTCTAACAGTTGCAACTCCTTTTTTGAGACTAAGTAGATAATATTATTCTTAAAACTCTCCTAGAGCAAAATAGCTACTAGGAGAGTTTTTTCTCTAATCAGAAGATACGTGACGGG
>NZ_JAPVZJ010000032.1:0-9460 GCF_041432295.1 Streptococcus sp. 27098_8_109 | reverse complement strand
TTTTTATACTGAAATAGTGATTTACTATAATAGGAATTTTCACAAAATTCTGTTATAATGGCTATATTAGAAAATTTCGAGGAGACAAACATGACAGTTAAAATTGCTTTACTAGGATTTGGTACCGTTGCAAGTGGCGTGCCTTTCCTCCTAAAGGAAAATGGAGAAAAAATCAATCAATCAGCACATTCAGAGATTGAAGTTGCTAAGGTGTTGGTCAAGGATGAAGATGAAAAGAATCGCTTGCTTGCAGCAGGGAATGACTTTAACTTTGTAACCAATGTGGATGATATTTTATCAGATCAAGACATTACGATCGTAGTGGAATTGATGGGGCGTATCGAACCCGCTAAGACCTTTATCACTCGTGCCTTGGAAGCTGGAAAGCATGTTGTTACTGCTAACAAGGACCTTTTGGCTGTCCATGGTGCAGAATTGTTAGAAATCGCTAAAGCTAACAAGGTAGCACTTTACTATGAAGCAGCAGTAGCTGGTGGGATTCCAATTCTTCGTACTTTGGCAAATTCCTTGGCTTCTGATAAAATCACGCGCGTGCTTGGAGTAGTCAACGGAACTTCCAACTTCATGATGACCAAGATGGTCGAAGAAGGCTGGTCTTACGATGATGCTCTTGCCGAAGCACAATGTCTAGGATTTGCAGAAAGTGACCCTACAAATGACGTAGATGGGATTGATGCAGCCTACAAGATGGTGATTTTGAGCCAATTTGCCTTTGGCATGAAGGTTGCCTTTGATGATGTAGCCCACAAGGGAATCCGCAACATCACACCAGAAGATGTAGCTGTGGCTCAAGACCTTGGCTATGTAGTGAAATTGGTTGGTTCTATCGAGGAAACTCCTTCAGGAATCGCTGCAGAAGTGACTCCAACCTTCCTTCCTAAAGCGCATCCACTTGCCAGTGTGAATGGCGTAATGAACGCTGTCTTTGTAGAATCTATCGGTATTGGTGAGTCTATGTACTACGGACCAGGTGCTGGTCAAAAACCAACTGCAACAAGTGTTGTAGCAGATATTGTCCGTATCGTTCGTCGCTTAAATGACGGTACCATCGGTAAAGACTTCAACGAATACAGCCGTGACTTGGTCTTGGCAAATGCTGAAGATGTCAAAGCTAATTACTACTTCTCAATCTTGGCTCCAGATTCAAAAGGTCAGGTCTTAAAATTGGCTGAAATCTTTAATGCCCAAGATATTTCCTTCAAGCAAATCCTCCAAGATGGAAAAGAAGGTGACAAGGCGCGTGTTGTGATCATTACACACAAGATTAATAAAGCCCAGCTTGAAAATGTCTCAGCTGAATTGAAGAAGGTTTCAGAATTCGACCTCTTGAATACCTTCAAGGTGCTAGGAGAATAAGATGAAGATTATTGTACCTGCAACCAGTGCCAATATCGGGCCAGGATTTGACTCGGTCGGTGTAGCTGTAACCAAGTATCTTCAAATTGAGGTCTGTGAAGAACGAGATGAGTGGCTGATTGAACACCAGATTGGCAAATGGATTCCACATGACGAGCGCAATCTCTTGCTCAAAATCGCTTTGCAAATTGTACCAGACTTGCAACCAAGACGTTTGAAAATGACCAGTGATGTTCCCTTGGCGCGTGGTTTGGGTTCTTCTAGCTCGGTTATCGTTGCTGGGATTGAACTAGCCAACCAACTGGGGAATCTCAACTTGTCTGATCATGAAAAATTGCAGTTGGCGACTAAGATTGAAGGACATCCTGACAATGTGGCTCCAGCCATTTATGGTAATCTCGTTATTGCAAGCTCTGTTGATGGACAAGTTTCTGCTATCGTAGCAGACTTCCCAGAGTGTGATTTCCTAGCCTACATTCCAAACTATGAATTGCGTACTCGAGACAGCCGTGGTGTCTTACCTAAGAAATTGTCATACAAGGAAGCTGTTGCAGCTAGTTCTATCGCCAATGTGGCTGTTGCTGCCTTGTTGGCAGGAGATATGGTGACCGCTGGGCAAGCAATCGAGGGAGACCTCTTCCACGAGCGCTATCGTCAGGACTTGGTGAGAGAATTTGCGACGATTAAGCAAGTGGCCAAAGAAAATGGTGCCTATGCAACCTACCTCTCTGGTGCTGGGCCGACAGTTATGGTCTTGGCTTCTCATGACAAGATGCCAACGATTAAGGCAGAATTGGAAAAGCAACCCTTCAAAGGTAAACTGCATGACTTGAAGGTTGATACCCAAGGTGTCCGTGTCGAAGCAAAATAAAGAATAGAAGATAGGATGGGGAAACTTTCGACCAGAGGGCTTCCTATCCTTTTTTTGAAAAGAATTCGAGTTAAAAACTTGATAAAGGAGAAATAAAGATGGCAGAAATTTATCTAGCAGGTGGTTGTTTTTGGGGCCTAGAGGAATATTTTTCACGCATTTCTGGAGTGCTAGCAACCAGTGTTGGCTACGCTAATGGTCAAGTCGAAACGACCAATTACCAGTTGCTCAAGGAAACAGACCATGCAGAAACGGTTCAAGTGATTTACGATGAGAAGGCAGTGTCACTTAGAGAAATTTTGCTTTATTATTTCCGTGTCATCGACCCTTTATCCATCAATCAACAAGGGAATGACCGTGGACGTCAGTATCGAACCGGTATATATTACCAAGATGAAGCAGACTTACCAGCTATCTACACTGTGGTGCAGGAGCAGGAACGCATGCTAGGTCGCAAGATTGCAGTAGAAGTGGAGAAACTTCGCCACTATATTCTGGCTGAAGATTACCACCAAGACTATCTTAAGAAGAATCCTTCAGGTTACTGTCATATCGATGTGACCGATGCTGATAAGCCATTGATTGATGCCTCTAACTATGAAAAGCCTAGTCAAGAGGTGTTAAAGGGCAGTTTATCTGAAGAATCCTATCGTGTTACCCAAGAAGCTGCTACAGAGGCTCCATTTACCAATGCCTATGACCAAACCTTTGAAGAGGGAATTTATGTAGACATCACGACAGGTGAGCCACTCTTTTTTGCCAAGGATAAGTTTGCCTCAGGTTGTGGTTGGCCAAGTTTTAGCCGTCCGATTTCCAAGGAATTGATTCATTATTACAAGGATCTCAGCCATGGAATGGAGAGAATTGAGGTTCGTTCTCGGTCGGGCAATGCTCACTTGGGTCATGTTTTCACAGATGGCCCTCGGGAGTTAGGTGGCCTTCGTTACTGTATTAATTCTGCTTCCTTGCGTTTTGTAGCCAAGGATGATATGGAAGAGGCAGGATATGGTTTTCTATTGCCATACTTAAATAAATAAAACAGAGAGGGTGGGTACTTCCCACTTTCTTCATTTCTAGAATACGAATAGAAGGGATTTATGAAACACCTATTATCTTACTTCAAACCTTACATCAAGGAATCAATTTTATCACCCTTGTTCAAGCTACTTGAAGCTGTGTTTGAGCTCTTAGTTCCTATGGTGATTGCTGGGATTGTTGACCAATCATTGCCCCAGAAAAATCAAGGTCATCTCTGGATGCAGATTGGTTTGCTCCTTATCTTTGCAGTGATTGGCGTTTTAGTGGCCTTGATAGCCCAGTTCTACTCAGCTAAGGCTGCGGTTGGATTTGCCAAAGGACTGACAGATGATCTCTATCGTCATATTCTATCTTTACCCAAGGACAGCAGGGATCGTCTGACAACTTCGAGCTTGGTGACTCGCTTGACTTCGGACACCTACCAGATTCAGACTGGTATCAATCAATTCCTGCGTCTCTTTTTGCGAGCGCCTATTATCGTTTTTGGGGCTATCTTTATGGCCTATCGAATCTCAGCTGAGCTGACTTTCTGGTTCTTGGTCATGGTTGTCATTTTGACCATTGTTATTGTAGGGCTCTCTAGACTGGTTAATCCTCTCTACAGTAGTCTTAGAAAGAAAACGGACCAACTGGTTCAGGAAACACGTCATCAATTACAAGGAATGCGGGTTATTCGTGCTTTTGGTCAAGAAAAACGAGAGTTACAATTTTTTCAAACCCTTAACCAAGTCTATGCTAGATTACAAGAAAAGACAGGTTTCTGGTCTAGTTTATTAACACCTCTGACCTATCTGATTGTCAATGGAACTCTCCTCGTTATTATCTGGCAGGGTTATATTTCAATTCAAGGAGGTTTACTCAGTCAAGGTGCCCTGATTGCCCTTATCAACTACCTCTTGCAGATTTTGGTGGAATTGGTCAAGCTCGCCATGCTGATCAATTCTCTCAATCAGTCCTATATCTCAGCCAAGCGAATCGAGGAAGTTTTTGCTGAGGCTCCAGAAGATATTCATTCAAAATTAGAACAAAAGAAAGCAACCAGCGAGCAGATTTTACAAGTTCAAGAATTAACCTTTACCTATCCTGATGCGGCCCAGCCTTCTCTGAGAGACATTTCTTTTGATATGACTCAAGGACAAATCCTTGGTATTATTGGGGGAACGGGTTCTGGTAAATCAAGTTTGGTGCAACTCATTCTAGGACTTTATCCAGCAGACAAGGGGAGCATTGACCTTTATCGAGATGGATCTAGTCCTCGTAATCTTGAGCAGTGGCGGTCTTGGATTGCCTATGTGCCCCAAAACGTCGAACTCTTTAAAGGAACCATTCGTTCCAACTTGACTCTAGGTTTAGATCAAGAAGTAACTGACCAAGAACTATGGCAGGCCTTGGAAATTGCGCAAGCTAAGGATTTTGTCAGTGATAAGGAAGGTCTCTTAGATGCCCTAGTTGAAGCAGGAGGACGAAATTTTTCAGGTGGACAAAAACAAAGGCTGTCTATCGCACGAGCAGTCTTGCGCCAGGCTCCGTTTCTCATCCTAGATGATGCTACCTCGGCACTGGACACCATTACCGAGTCCAAGCTGTTGAAGGCTATTCGAGAAAATATGCCAAATACAAGTTTAATCTTGATTTCTCAACGAACTTCGACGCTTCAGATGGCTGACCAGATTCTCCTCTTGGAAAAGGGAGAGCTTCTAGCTATCGGCAAGCACGAGGAGTTGATGAAATCCAGTCAAGTTTATCGCGAAATCAATGCTTCCCAACATGGAAAGGAGGACTAGCATGAGACGACAAACTGCAAACCAGACGCTCACACGCTTGGCTAAAGACCTTGCAAGTCATCCCTTCCTCCTTTTCCTAGCCTTTCTGGGAACTATTGCCCAGGTTGGCTTATCAATTTATCTTCCTATCTTGATTGGGCAGGTCATTGATCAAGTCCTGGTGGCTGGTTCTTCACCGGTTTTTTGGCAGATTTTTCTCCAAATGATCTTGGTGGTCATAGGAAATACCCTTGTGCAGTGGGTCAATCCTCTCCTCTATAATCGCCTAATCTTTTCTTATACCAGAGACTTACGAGAGCGAATCATCCATAAGCTCCATCGTTTACCGATTGCTTTTGTGGATCGGCAAGGCAGTGGGGAAATGGTCAGTCGTGTAACCACGGACATAGAACAGTTGGCAGCTGGCTTGACCATGATTTTTAACCAATTTTTTATTGGCGTTTTGATGATTTTGGTTAGTATTCTAGCCATGCTTCAAATTCACCTCCTCATGACCCTCTTGGTTTTGTTGTTAACGCCACTATCTATGGTGATTTCACGCTTTATTGCCAAACGCTCCTATCATCTCTTCCAAAAGCAAACAGAGACAAGGGGGATTCAGACTCAGTTGATTGAAGAATCGCTTAGCCAGCAGACTATTATCCAGTCCTTCAATGCTCAAGAAGATTTTATCCAAAGACTGCGTGAGGCTAATGCCAATTACGCAGGTTATTCTCAGTCAGCCATCTTTTATTCATCAACGGTTAATCCTTCGACTCGCTTTGTCAATGCACTCATTTACGCCCTTCTAGCTGGAGTAGGAGCTTATCGTATCATGATGGGTTCCACCTTGACTATCGGACGTTTAGTGACTTTTTTGAATTATGTCCAACAGTACACTAAGCCCTTTAATGATATCTCTTCAGTTCTAGCCGAATTGCAAAGTGCTCTCGCTTGCGCAGAGCGTGTCTATTCTGTCTTAGAAAGTCCTGAGGTGGCTGAAACAGGTAAGGAAGAGTTGACTAGTGACCAAGTTAAGGGAGCTATTTCCTTTAAACATGTCTCTTTTGGCTACCATCCTGAAAAGATTTTGATTAAGGACTTATCTATCGATATCCCAGCCGGTAGCAAGGTAGCTATTGTTGGTCCGACAGGTGCTGGAAAATCAACCCTTATCAATCTCCTCATGCGTTTTTATCCCATTAACTCTGGAGCTATCTTGTTAGATGGGCGATCCATTTATGATTATACCCGAGCATCATTGAGACAGCAGTTTGGGATGGTTCTCCAAGAAACCTGGCTCAAGCAAGGAACTATTCATGACAATATTGCCTTTGGAAATCCTGATGCCAGTCGGGAGCAAGTGATTGCTGCTGCAAAGGCAGCCAATGCAGACTTTTTCATCCAACAGTTGCCACAGGGATACGATACCAAGTTGGAAAATGCAGGAGAGTCTCTATCTGTCGGTCAAGCCCAGCTTTTGACCATCGCCCGGGTCTTTCTAGCTATACCAAAGATTCTTATCTTAGACGAGGCAACCTCCTCCATCGATACGCGGACAGAAGTGCTAGTACAGGATGCCTTTGCTAAACTCATGAAGGGGCGCACAAGCTTTATCATTGCCCATCGTTTGTCTACCATTCAAGATGCGGATTTGATTCTTGTCTTGGTGGATGGCGACATCGTGGAATATGGTAACCATCATGACCTCATGGCTAGAAAAGGCAAGTATTACCAAATGCAGCAAGCTGCGGCCTTTATCTCTGAATAATCCTTTCTACTTTGAAATCTTATGGACAAAAAAAGTTGCCTTCGGGTGACTTTTTTGTTACAATAGCTAGAAAAATTATTCACTGTAAATTGTCTTATAGAAAAGGAGCCTAGAATGAAAGTCTTTCAGCATGTAAATATCGTGACTTGTGACCAAGATTTCCATGTTTATTTGGATGGAATCTTAGCAGTTAAGGATTCTCAAATTGTCTATGTCGGTCAAGAGAAGCCAGAGATTTTAGAGCAAGCTGAGCAGATTATAGACTATCAGGGAGCCTGGATTATGCCTGGATTGGTCAATTGCCACACCCATTCTGCTATGACAGGATTGAGAGGAATTCGGGACGACAGCAATCTCCATGAATGGCTCAATGACTATATCTGGCCTGCAGAAGCTGAGTTTACTCCAGACATGACTACCAAGGCGGTCAAAGAAGCTCTGACAGAAATGCTCCAGTCAGGAACAACAACCTTCAATGATATGTATAATCCCAATGGAGTGGAGATTGAGCAGATTTATCAGGCAGTTAAGGCTTCCAAGATGCGTTGTTATTTCTCACCGACCCTCTTTTCTTCAGAGATAGAAACAACTACTGAGACCATTACTAGAACACGAGGCATCATCGAGGAAATCTTAGGATATGAAAATCCAAATTTCAAGGTTATGGTAGCTCCTCACTCTCCTTACAGCTGTAGTAGAGATTTGCTGGAAACGAGCTTAGATATGGCGAAAGAACTGAATATTCCAATCCATATCCATGTAGCGGAGACTAAGGAGGAATCAGGCATTATCCTGAAACGATACGGCAAACGTCCCCTAGCCTTTCTAGAAGAACTGGGTTACTTAGATCATCCATCTGTCTTTGCTCATGGAGTCGAATTAAATGAGCGAGAAATTGAACGCTTAGCAACTTCTCAAGTAGCTATTGCGCATAATCCTATTAGTAACCTCAAATTGGCATCAGGGATTGCTCCTATCATTCAACTGCAAAAAGCAGGAGTAGCAGTCGGAATTGCGACGGATTCGGTTGCCTCCAATAACAATCTAGATATGTTTGAGGAAGGACGGACTGCAGCCCTTCTTCAGAAGATGAAAAGTGGGGATGCCAGCCAATTCCCAATCGAAACAGCCCTCAAGGCTCTGACAATCGAAGGGGCTAAGGTCCTAGGAATGGAAAATCAGATAGGAAGTCTAGAAGTCGGCAAGCAAGCAGATTTTCTCGTTATTCAACCACAAGGGAAAATTCATCTCCAACCCCAAGAAAAAATGCTTTCTCACCTGATTTATGCTGTCAAGTCCAGTGATGTAGATGATGTCTATATTGCTGGAGAACAGGTTGTTAAGCAAGGCCAAGTCCTAACAGTAGAACTTTAAAAGAAAAATCACGAAAAAAGTTTAAAAAAAGTTTGCAAAAATCTTGCATTCTTTTTTTGACTATGCTATACTTATATACGGTTTGAAAAAACTGCCTAAGACAGTAGGGGAGCTCGACTCATAAATTTCCTACCGAGGACAAAACGTATCATGTAAAAAGAAGCGTATTGTACTTTCGTGTCTAGGTTTGGGCGCGTTTTTCTTTTGAAAAATTTCCCCAAGCAAAATAATAACGGAGGTGAACACACTAATGAGTGAAGCAATTATTGCTAAAAAAGCGGAACTAGTTGACGTAGTAGCTGAAAAAATGAAAGCTGCTGCATCTATCGTCGTTGTAGACGCTCGTGGTTTGACAGTTGAGCAAGATACAGTTCTTCGTCGTGAGCTTCGTGGAAGCGAAGTTGAGTATAAAGTTATTAAAAACTCAATCTTGCGTCGTGCAGCTGAAAAAGCTGGTCTTGAAGATCTTGCATCTGTATTTGTTGGACCATCTGCAGTAGCATTTTCTAACGAAGATGTTATCGCACCAGCGAAAATCTTGAACGACTTTTCTAAAAACGCTGAAGCACTTGAAATCAAAGGTGGTGCAATCGAAGGCGCTGTCGCATCTAAAGAAGAGATTCTTGCACTTGCAACTCTTCCAAACCGCGAAGGACTTCTTTCTATGCTCCTTTCTGTACTTCAAGCGCCAGTGCGCAACGTTGCTCTTGCAGTCAAAGCGGTTGCAGACAACAAAGAAGACGCAGCTTAATCTTAAGCTACGCAGCGTAGCCTAGCTACAAAAAAATATTATAAATTTAAAAACTTATTTGGAGGAAATAACAATGGCATTGAACATTGAAAACATTATTGCTGAAATTAAAGAAGCTTCAATCCTTGAATTGAACGACCTTGTAAAAGCTATCGAAGAAGAATTTGGTGTAACTGCAGCTGCTCCTGTAGCTGTTGCTGCAGCTGGTGCTGCTGACGCTGGTGCTGCTAAAGATTCATTCGACGTTGAATTGACATCTGCAGGCGACAAAAAAGTTGGCGTTATCAAAGTTGTACGTGAAATCACAGGTCTTGGTCTTAAAGAAGCTAAAGAACTTGTTGACGGTGCACCAGCACTTGTTAAAGAAGGCGTTGCAACTGCAGAAGCTGAAGAAATCAAAGCTAAATTGGAAGAAGCTGGAGCTTCAGTTACTCTTAAATAATAGAGTAACTACATTAGTAGCTTAAAAACATGATTAAACCGCTATTCTTAGGAGTAGCGGTTTTTATTTTTTT
>NZ_JAPVZJ010000031.1:0-10080 GCF_041432295.1 Streptococcus sp. 27098_8_109 | reverse complement strand
ACCAGCGCGAGCTGGTTTTTATTTTTCGATAATTTTGTGGGCAATCAACTGACGGTAACAAATTTGTTTATTGCTTTTAGCATCATTGATAATCTGGAGGATGGTTTCAAGGGAAACACGACCAAGTTCCAAGCTATTGATATCAACATAGGCCGCCAAGTTGAGCTTGGGATTGACCGAGTCAAAGCTGAGAACAGGGACATCCAGTTGGTGTTTTGTGATATAATCACAGACTCCTTCGGCTAGGAGGCTATCGGTTGTGATGATAGCATCGATTTGAGGGTCATGCTGAAAGAGGAGTTGGCTAAATTGATATCCTTTTTCCTCTAGAAATTCATTTGCAAAGTAGGTCAGATTGCCATCAAGAGGAAGTTTGTATTGCTTGAGTGCGGATTCGTAACCAGTTAGACGGTCTTGTGTAACGAAGAGTTTCTTAGAACCTCCGATAAAGGCAATTCGTTCGCAGCCTTTTTTGATGAAATATTCGGTCGCATCAAAACCAGCTTGGACATTGTCATTATCGACAAGAGGGATAAAAGGTGAAATGGATTTCCCTAGAATGAGGAAGGGGAACTGCTCATCAGCGACCAGTTTGACCAAGGGATCTTCCTCTTCGGCATAAAGGAAGATTAAACCATCCACACGTTTGCCGTAAACCATCTGTGAAATCGCTTTAAGGCGTTCTTTTTCATCTTTACCTGTTGCAATCTGAATAGCATAGTGGTTTTCAGAAGCGACCTGAGCGATACCACGGAGGACAGATGGAAAGAAAGGATTTTGATAGAAAGCGTCTGAGTCGTCAGGAAGGACCAAGCCGATAACTTGGGTATAGCTACTTACCAAGCTACGAGCATTGAGGTTGGGGTGGTAATTGAGCTCCTTCATAGCCTTGCGAACGCGTTTTTTTGTTTCGTCGCTAATGGTTGATTTATTTTGAATAACACGGGTTACGGTTGAAGGTGAAACACCAGCAGCCTTGGCCACATCTTTAATCGTAACGGGCATAAAAATCTCCTATTTATGGTAATCTGGATCACGGAAATGCGTTTTATAAAAGATAGTGACCAGATATAGAACAAAAAGAATGTTTTGTACAGTGATGAGGGTTGTCATATTTTGGCCAAATAAGCCCAAAATAAGCGTAATCAGAGTTGGCAATCCTAAACAGTTCAAGATAAAATGGTAGCACTCTTTAAAGGTCCTAAATGAAAAGAGGCGTGATTTTTTAGTGATATAAAGGAGAAGACTCGCTCCTAGAGAGACGATAAAGAAATTTAAACCAAAGAGGAAGCTGGCACCGAGAACTAGAAAGAGACTGATATAGACACGATTCTGCTGGTACCAGTCTTTAGAAATGGCTTGGGTCAAGCTGTCTTTGTTTTTGAAACTCTCAGTATCAATCGCTCGGTAAGAGACACGGGTCAGTTCTTTACTTTCCTTGCTGATGACTAGCTCATTCGTATCGAAATGCAGTTGCAAGTCCTTCGGTAATTCCTTGCTTTGACTTGGACCAATCACAACAGAAGGTGCTTGACTAGCTGTTCCTGTATAAGTTAATTTGCCATCAACAATTGCAGCGTGTTCAGAGAGATCCTGGACAACCTCATCTGTCAGAGGTTCATAGACATTATCGATAAAGGTTTCTAGGGGATAAGTCTCCTGTGAGCTGTTTTGGATGGCAATGGGTACCATAGACAAGCTGATAAGGAAGATACTGGTAAAGAGAAGCTGAAACCAGTTGAGTCCGAAACGTTTGGATAGGGGCTTACGAAATCCCCAAATACTTGAAAAATAGGAAAATGGATATGGAAGCATTTGTATCTTTCTAAAAGGTGTTTTCTATATGAGTATTATTATATAGAGAAAAGTGCTTTATTTCAAGTCTAGGAGACAAATTGCTTGTTGTAAGGATATTACTTACAGTAACAATCGCTAATACTCAATGAAAATCAAAGAGCAAACTAGGAAGCTAGCCGTAGACTGCTCAAAGAACAGCTTTGAGGTTGCAGATAAAAGCTGATATGGTTTGAAGAGATTTTCGAAGAGTATAAAATGAAAAAGGGTGGCGGGGATAAATTATCCCTTGTCGCCACCACTTGTAAGTCCTGAAACAAAGTTCTTTTGTAGGAAGAAGAAGAGAATACAGATTGGAAGGGCAATGAGGATAGCACCTGCTGAGAAGTAGGCAATCTTCAAGTTTTTCACATTGCTGACGAAGGTTTGGAGACCAACGGCAACAGTAAAGTATTCTTTCTCACGAAGCAAGAAACTAGAGAGGATGTAGTCCCCAAAAGGTCCCATGAAGGCCCAGAGAGCTTGTACGGCAACCATTGGGCGAACAAGTGGAAGAACAATTTGCCAGAAGCGGCGGAAGTGTCCTGCACCGTCTAGTTTTGCAGATTCGTCTAGAGACATTGGCACTGTATCGAAGTAGCCTTTCATGAGCCAAGCATTCATCGGGATACCACCACCAACGTAGAGGAAGATGAGGAACCAGCTGTGGTTAAGGGCGTTCAACATAAGTGCCATAACGAAGAAGGCTGTCAAAGCGGCCATGGTTGGCACCATTTGGATAATCAAGAAGAAAACCAAACTTTGTTTACGAGCCAAGAAGTTGTAACGGCTGTAGGCATAACCAGCAAGTACGATGATACTTGTTTGAACCGCCATAGTAATCAAGGCGATGATCAAGGTATTGAGATACCAAGTACCGTATAGAGTTTCAGTAAAGAGTCCTTTAAAGTTATCAAAATTGAAGTCGATGTTAGTATCTAGTTTAAAGGCTGCGACGTTACCTGCTTTAAAGGCTGACATGATGGTAATCAACAGTGGATAGATGATTACAATTGATAGGCCAATCAAGTAGAGGTAAGTAAGGGTTTGAGTCAGTCTACGTTTGAGTTTAATTGAGTTATTCATCTTAGACGTCCTCCATATCAAATGCGTGTAGTTTCTTGAATGCGATCATAGAGATTGAGATGACAATGATAGAGATAATCAAGGTAACAGCTGCCGCCATTGAGTATTGAGGAGATGTACCTGTTGTCAAACGGTAGATCCATGAGATCAAGATATCGGTTGAACCAGCTCCACCTCCGACACTACCAGGTCCTCCACCATTGAAGAGGTACATGATAGAGAAGTTGTTAAAGTTGAAGGTGTATTGACTAATCAAAGTAGGTGCCGCAACAGCCAAGATCATTGGGAAAGTGATGTTGCGGAATTTTTGCCAAGCATTGGCACCGTCAATATAAGCTGCTTCGTAAAGGTCGTTAGGAATAGATTGCAAGATACCCAAGGTCAAAACGTAGATGTATGGGAATCCAAGCCAACCTTGCATCATAATCAAGGCAATCTTAGTCCAAGTTGGGTCTGTTTTCCAAGGAATAAGAGCACCATCAAGGAAAGGAAGGAATTTAGCCAAGATTGGCAATACTTGAGTGTTGATAGCACCAACACTATCGTTAAACATGTTTGAGAATGTCAGGATAGTGATGAAGGCTGGGACAGCCCAAGGAAGAAGGAAAATAACACCGAAGATACGTTTTCCTTTGATAAATGGTTGGTTAGCAATGATAGCTGTGAAGATACCAATGACGATCTGTAAAGTTGAGGCAGATAAAGCCCAGATGATAGTCCAAGAAAGGACGGCACCAAAGGCAGAACGGAAGGTACTCAAGCTCCAAATGTTTGTAAAGTTGGTCAAACCAACCCAGTCCAACAATTTGTTTGGTGGCAAGTGTTGGAAGTCGTAGTTGGTAAAGGCGATCATCAAGGTTACGATAACCGGGAAGATAATCGCAAAAGTCATGGCAACATAAGATGGAATGATCAAGAGGTAAGGGAAGCCATTTTCATAGATTCCTTTGATCATTTCTTTAAAGGTAAGCGCTACTGGTATGCCATTGTTAATGTGTTTGGCAGTTGTATGTGCATCTTTGATATTTGCGAAATAAAAGAGTACATAAACAACTACAAAGATTAAATGGAAGGCACCACGAATCAGCATAAAGAGGGAATTGTCACGACCTGGTTTGTCACCAAGAGTGATGAGATTACTCAATTCAGGGGCTGCAAGTGCTAGGAAGTAGAGGAGAAATACAAGGGTTACACCAAGGAAGATAAAACCTTTTGCTTTTTGTTTATTGTAAATCTGTCCTAACCCAGGAATGATAGACAGCAGGGCTGCTTTACTAGGTTGTTGCTTTTCCATAATAACTCCTTTCATAGGATACTAGTTTCTAGTTAAAACCTAAACTATATATGTTTTCTATTGATAAATTCAAAGGGGGATTTGAATTCCACCCCCCTTGAACAAATTTTTTATTCACCAAATTTTTGTTTGATTGTTTCTTTGATCAATGTTACAGCGTCGTTAGCAGCTGTTTTCGCATCTTTCTTACCACTTACAGCATCAAAGAGCATATTTTTCGCTGGATCCCAAACTGCAGACATTTGAGAGATGTTTGGCATTGGTTGAGCGTTCTTGAACTGTTTGATAACAGCTGTTGTCAACTCATCGTTTTTACCTTCAGCGTATGAACGAGCCTCAGTGTTAGCTGGGATTTCGTTAGTCTTATCGTATAATACTTTTTGTTGTTCAGTTGAAACAAGGAAGTCTACAAATTTTTGAGAAGCTTCAAGGTTCTTAGTGGCTTGAGGGATGACCCAAGCTTTACCACCACCAAATGCAGCATATTCTTTTCCGTTTGGAAGAGTTGGGATAGTCGCAACACCGTAGTTTACTTTAGCATCTTTGAAGGCTTGGGCTTTCCAAGGTCCGTCGATGATAGCAGCTGTTTTACCTTCTTGGAAATGAGTTTGGATTAAGTTGCCAGCACCTTCCGTATCTTGCATACCTTTAGGCCATTTTTCATACCAAGATTTAGCGTATTCTATACCTTTGATAGCGCCGTCGTTGGCAAGACCGATATCTTTAGCGTCCTTACCGTTTTGACCGAATACGTAAGCGCCGTTACCAGCAAGAAGTCCGTATGCATAGTAGAAGTTTGTCCAGTCAGCTAGGAAAGCAGAAGTTTTTCCATCTTCACCAGCGAAGGCATATTTGCTATCTTTAGCAAGGTTTTCTAAGTCAGCAAAAGTTTTTGGAGCTTCTTTTATCAAGTCTTTATTGTAGTACATAACAAGTGACTCGATAACGGCAGGAGCACCGTAAACTTTACCATTAGCAGCTGTTACAAGAGATTTAGTTGTGTCGTCTGTTTTAGCACCATCGCTCAATTTCACTTCTGAAAGTTGTCCGTCAGAACCAAGGCTACCTACACGGTCGTATGGAGCCATCATAACATCAGGGACATTACCAGATTGGTTGTCAAGAGAAAGTTTATCAAGACCTCCTAGAGCATCACCAGTTTTAAGAGTGACTTTTACTCCAGTTTCTTTTTCATAAGCTTTAGCAACCTCTTCAATATAGCTCTTATATCCCTCGTCTACATATACAGTGAGTTCTTTCGCTTCAGATGAACCAGGATCAGCAGGCTTATCAGCAGTTTTGCTTCCGCAAGCTACCAAAAGCAAGCTAGCAAGTGTAACAGTTCCAAGCACAGCAGCGCTCTTCATGAATTTAGATGACATAGTGTATTCCTCCTAAAGAATAACAAATTTTATAATGAGGAAACGCAAACGTTTTCCTTTATGGGACTAGTATAGCACAATCGGAAAGCGGTTGCAAGTGTTTTTTGTAAAAATTTTTTAAAAAATTGTGAAAAAAAGTAAACGCTTCATCGTCGTATAATAGTAGAAAATCCCAAAAATCCGTTTTGTTTTAAATTTAAAAAAAGTTGAGAAAATGATTGCCTAATTTACAAATGGAAACCAGAGAGGATTCTCGCTTTATTTTTGCTTAATGAGATAAGTGAAACCCTTATTCCTATTTTGTTTGTTTTCTGAAAGAATATATATACGAGTAAGAAGAAAAAATTTTTAAAAAATAATCAAAAAAGTTATTTAAAACCGCTTGCATTTATCAAGAAAATAAGCTATACTAGTAATAGCGCAAACGTTTGCGTTCATAAAAATGTAATATCTAACTATAAACACATGAGGTGCTTATTATGAAAAAACGTCAAAGTGGTGTGTTGATGCACATTTCTTCTCTTCCAGGAGCATACGGAATCGGATCATTCGGTCAAAGTGCTTACGACTTCGTTGATTTCTTGGTTCGTACTAAACAACGTTACTGGCAAATCCTTCCACTAGGAACAACTAGTTACGGAGATTCTCCTTACCAATCTTTCTCAGCTTTTGCAGGAAATACTCATTTTATCGATTTGGATATCTTGGTAGAGCAAGGCTTGTTGCAAGCAAGTGACCTTGAAGGGGTTGACTTTGGTAGCGATGCGTCTGAAGTTGACTATGCTAAAATCTACTATGCACGTCGTCCTCTTTTAGAAAAAGCGGTAAAACGTTTCTTGGAAGTAGGAGATGTTAAAGATTTTGAGAAATTTGCTCAAGACAACCAATCATGGCTTGAACTCTTTGCAGAGTATATGGCTATCAAAGAGCATTTTGACAATCTTGCTTGGACTGAATGGCCAGATGCAGATGCTAGTGCTCGTAAAGCTTCAGCACTTGAAAGCTACCGTGAGCAATTGGCAGACAAGTTGGTTTACCACCGTGTGACTCAATACTTCTTCTTCCAACAATGGTTGAAATTGAAAGCTTACGCTAACGACAACCACATCGAAATCGTTGGGGACATGCCAATCTACGTAGCGGAAGATTCAAGCGATATGTGGGCAAATCCACATCTCTTCAAGACAGATGTCAACGGTAAAGCAACTTGCATCGCAGGATGCCCACCAGATGAGTTTTCTGCAACTGGTCAGCTTTGGGGTAACCCAATCTATGACTGGGAAGCAATGGACAAAGATGGTTACAAATGGTGGATTGAACGCTTGCGTGAAAGCTTCAAAATCTACGATATCGTTCGTATCGACCACTTCCGTGGTTTCGAATCTTACTGGGAAATCCCTGCTGGTTCTGATACAGCAGCACCTGGTGAGTGGGTGAAAGGTCCTGGCTACAAGCTTTTTGCAGCCGTTAAGGAAGAACTTGGTGAGCTAAACATCATCGCTGAAGACCTTGGCTTTATGACTGATGAAGTTATCGAATTGCGTGAACGTACTGGCTTCCCAGGAATGAAGATCCTTCAATTTGCCTTCAACCCAGAAGACGAAAGCATCGATAGCCCACACTTGGCACCTGCTAACTCAGTTATGTACACAGGAACACACGATAACAATACGGTCCTTGGTTGGTACCGTAACGAAATCGATGATGCGACTCGTGAGTACATGGCTCGCTACACTAACCGCAAAGAATACGAAACAGTGCCACATGCTATGCTTCGTACAGTCTTTTCATCAGTTAGCTTTATGGCAATTGCAACTATGCAAGATTTGCTAGAATTGGATGAGGCAGCTCGTATGAACTTCCCATCTACCCTTGGTGGAAACTGGTCTTGGCGTATGACTGAAGATCAATTGACACCAGCTGTCGAGGAAGGCTTGCTTGACTTGACAACAATCTATCGCCGAATCAATGAAAATTTGGTAGAATTAAAGAAATAATACAATATCAGGAGACACCTTAAACATGTTATCACTACAAGAATTTGTACAAAATCGTTACAATAAAACCATTGCAGAATGTAGCAATGAAGAGCTTTACCTTGCTCTTCTTAACTACAGCAAGCTTGCTAGCAGCCAAAAACCAGTTAACACTGGTAAGAAAAAAGTTTACTACATCTCAGCTGAGTTCTTGATTGGTAAACTTTTGTCAAACAACTTGATCAACCTTGGTCTTTACGACGATGTTAAAAAAGAACTTGCAGCTGCAGGTAAAGACTTGATCGAAGTTGAAGAAGTTGAATTGGAACCATCTCTTGGTAATGGTGGTTTGGGACGTTTGGCTGCCTGCTTTATCGACTCAATTGCTACTCTTGGTTTGAACGGTGACGGTGTTGGTCTTAACTACCACTTTGGTCTTTTCCAACAAGTTCTTAAAAACAACCAACAAGAAACAATTCCAAATGCATGGTTGACAGAGCAAAACTGGTTGGTTCGCTCAAGCCGTAGCTACCAAGTACCATTTGCAGACTTTACTTTGACATCAACTCTTTACGATATCGATGTACCTGGTTACAAGACAGAAACGAAGAACCGTTTGCGTTTGTTTGACTTGGATTCAGTTGATTCTTCAATCATTAAAGATGGTATCAACTTTGATAAGACAGACATTGCTCGCAACTTGACTCTTTTCCTTTACCCAGATGATAGTGACCGTCAAGGTGAATTGCTCCGTATCTTCCAACAATACTTCATGGTTTCAAACGGTGCGCAATTGATCATCGACGAAGCAATCGAAAAAGGAAGCAACTTGCATGACCTTGCTGATTACGCAGTTGTACAAATCAACGATACTCACCCATCAATGGTTATCCCTGAATTGATCCGTCTTTTGACTGCTCGTGGTATCGAACTTGACGAAGCAATCTCAATCGTTCGTAACATGACTGCCTATACTAACCACACAATCCTTGCTGAAGCCCTTGAAAAATGGCCTCTTGAATTCTTGCAAGAAGTGGTTCCTCACTTGGTACCAATTATCGAAGAATTGGACCGCCGCGTGAAAGCAGAATACAAAGATCCAGCTGTTCAAATTATCGATGAGAGCGGACGTGTTCACATGGCTCACATGGATATCCACTACGGATACAGCGTTAACGGGGTTGCAGCACTTCACACTGAAATCTTGAAGAACTCTGAATTGAAAGCTTTCTACGACCTTTACCCAGAAAAATTCAACAACAAAACAAACGGTATCACTTTCCGTCGTTGGCTCATGCATGCTAACCCAAGACTATCTCACTACTTGGATGAGATTATTGGAGAAGGTTGGCACCATGAAGCAGATGAGCTTGAAAAACTCTTGTCTTATGAAGACAAAGCAGCTGTCAAAGAAAAATTGGAAAGCATCAAGGCTCACAACAAACGTAAATTGGCTCGTCACTTGAAAGAACACCAAGGTGTGGAAATCAATACAAACTCTATCTTTGATATCCAAATCAAACGTCTTCACGAGTACAAACGCCAACAAATGAACGCTTTGTACGTAATCCACAAATATCTTGACATCAAAGCTGGTAACATCCCTGCTCGTCCAATCACAATCTTCTTTGGTGGTAAAGCAGCTCCAGCCTATACAATCGCTCAAGATATCATCCACTTGATCCTTTGCATGTCAGAAGTTATTGCTAACGATCCAGCAGTAGCTCCACACTTGCAAGTAGTTATGGTTGAAAACTACAACGTTACTGCAGCAAGCTTCCTTATCCCAGCATGTGATATCTCAGAACAAATCTCACTTGCTTCTAAAGAAGCTTCAGGTACTGGTAACATGAAATTCATGTTGAACGGAGCTTTGACTCTTGGTACTATGGACGGTGCTAACGTGGAAATCGCTGAGTTGGTTGGAGACGAAAATATCTACATCTTTGGTGAAGATTCAGAAACTGTTATCGACCTTTACGAAAAAGCAGCTTACAAATCAAGCGAATTCTACGCTCGTGAAGCTATCAAACCATTGGTTGACTTCATCGTTAGCGATGCAGTTCTTGCAGCTGGAAACAAAGAGCGCTTGGAACGTCTTTACAATGAATTGATCAACAAAGACTGGTTCATGACTCTTCTTGACTTGGAAGACTACATCAAGGTTAAAGAACAAATGTTGGCTGACTACGAAGACCGTGACGCATGGTTGGATAAAGTCATCGTTAACATTTCTAAAGCAGGATTCTTCTCATCTGACCGTACAATCGCTCAGTACAACGAAGATATCTGGCACTTGAACTAATACTCTTCGAAAATCTCTTCAAACCACGTCAGCGTTATTTGCAACCTCAAAGCGGTGCTTTGAGCAACCTGCGGCTAGCTTCCTAGTTTGCTCTTTGATTTTCATTGAGTATAAGATACAAGATTTATACTAATACACTTTCCTATAAAGCGAATTTCGATTGAAATTCGCTTTTTTGAATGCTGTGGATTTGGGTCAATCTTG
>NZ_JAPVZJ010000030.1:0-10748 GCF_041432295.1 Streptococcus sp. 27098_8_109 | reverse complement strand
AAAAAACTAGGAGAAGAATCTCCTAGTCTTTTTTATATATTGGTATTATACCAACTCACCATTTCCGTTTACAGTGTAACCGTCAGGAGTAGTTGTGTTTACAAGTAATGCACCTGAACCACTTAGGTAGTACCAGTGGCTACCTACATATTTCCAACCAGTTTGCATTGCACCTGAACCATCTAGGTAGTACCATTGACCACCTACATATTTCCAGCCTTTTTGCATTGCGCCTGAACCATCTAGGTAGTACCAAGTTCCGTTGTCTTTAATCCAACCAGTTTGCATTACACCTTCAGCGTTCAAGTAGTACCAAGTACCATTATCTTTAAGCCATCCAGTTGCTTTAGCACCATCTTCTTTGAAGAAGACCCATTTGCCATTTGTTTTAACCCAGCCTTTACCTGCTTGATTAACTAAATCTTCATTAACACGAGTATTGTTTGGTTTATTATCTTCTACTCCATTAACATCGTTATAATATTTCCCTTCTGCCATTGCAGTAGCACGATATTGTTCTTGCAATTTTTGAACGTAACGATTTTTTACTGTACTATAGATATCTTCAAATGTTTGATTTGATTTTACTTTTGCTGCTGCAATGTTTGCTTCTAAAGCTGCTTTTTTCTCAGAAAAATCATGTCCTGAATAACCTGAATTTAAGAAATCTTGTAATGCTTTCTCTGCATCTGCTAATGATTTGTTACCTTGTTCTTTAAATTGGCGCTCAGCGTCAGTACGAATTTCAGAATCATGGAAGGCTACTTGGCGGTTAGCTTCTTCAGCAATATCACGTTCAGAAACATATTTCTTTTGAAGCAATTGGTTAGTTGAAGCTGGGTTTTCACTATTTGCCAAAACAGGTGCAACTGTAAATACAGCAAGTGCTGCTGCGCTTGTCAATAAAACTTTTTTCATCGTTTTATCTCCTTTGTTTTTCTTTAAAATATTTTTTCGTAAGAATATCTTACTACCATACAGTATATAAATATTTGCAGGATTTGTCAAGGGTTTTCTTCTATTTTTTAAAGTTTTTACCCATTTTTAGAAAAAAAGGTGAAAAAAACATTTTTGTGAGAAAAAACACCCGTCAAATACTGCATTTTTCAAGTGAAAATCTCACAAACTTATCATCCTTGAGTAAAATCATTCATATCTAATCCACATAGACAGTTGGACAGAACTCACGTCTATGGTATTATCTTATAAACACCTCTAAATGGCAAGTAAAAATGGCAAGTTTTTTGATAAGAACTTGCCATTTCATCAACTTTTTACTATTTAAAATGTGACCTTATAGCAAAGCCTCAAACTCAGCGACGGTCATGCCCAACTGCTTGGCTGATAGCTCGCTCGGGTTATTGGGTAAAGGGTTTATTCCCAAAAAACTCCAACCACGGCTTGCGAACCCCGTCTTTGCTGGTTTCTCTGTATTTTTTTTAATTCCAAGAACGCCATTACTTGTGATGGTCTTATAAGAGTGCCTCAAATTCAGCGACTGTCATGCCTAATTGCTCACTTGCAACTTCCGAAGTCAGAAGACCTTGGCGAACGAGATTTACTAGACCTACTTTTAATCCCGCTTCGATACCCTCTGCTCGTCCTCGCTCCAATCCCTGTTCAATACCTTCTGCCCTCGCAGTTTCCAAGGCATAATCCTGAGCCAATAACGCTTGTTCTTCACGCATACGTAGTTGACTAAACATTTTTCTGTCCTCCTCGGACCAGCTCTTGTAGTCCAGCAGTTGGTCTGCTTGACTGATGGCTCGCTCGGGTTGTTGGGTAAAGGGTTTATTCCCGAAAAACTCCAACCACGGTTTGCGAACCTCGTCTTTGCTGGTTTCTCTGTATTTTTTTAATTCCAAGAACGCCATCTTGACCAGATGGTTTTCTTGTCCGTTATTGGTGATGGTTAATACTTCACCTGTCATGTCCTCGCGCATACTAAAACTATGAAAAGCCAAATCATCTGAGAAATAATTACTGTCCACAATAGCGATAGCATATACCGGTGCAATGTGTTTGTAACTCTGATGAGTATTACCCTCTTGTTGACGAATTTTTTCTAGGTTTTGATTGACCTGACTGCATAGGTAAGCCCACAGGCGATTGATGAAAAAATTCTGATGATGCACTTGTATTTCGATAATAACCTGGGTGCCATTATCCAACTCCGCCAAGACGTCTATACTTGTATAGAAATCCTGCGCCGAATACGGCATGGAAGGCAAGACATGAATATTGCTTCCCTCCAAAATGGTCACATTTTTTGCTGGTAAGTCCAGCATATCGCGGATAAATTGACAAGTGATTTCTGGATTGCTAAAAATCTTCTTAGCAACTAAATCATTGGTTGGGCTGATGCCCGGATGTCTGAGAATCATCCTTTTCCTCCTTTTATTATACCATAGTCTTATACTCAATGAAAATCAAAGAGCAAACTAGGAAACTAGCCGCAGGTTGCTCAAAACACTGTTTTGAGGTTGCAGATAGAACTGACGAAGTCAGTAACATATATATACGGCAAGGCGACGTTGACGTGGTTTGAATTTGATTTTCGAAGAGTATTAAATCTAGATTTACTAGATTCTCTGCCACTATCTATTTATTCGGAAAAGAGATGAAAAAACCTGAGAATTATCTCAGGCTTGGTTATTAAATCTTTTTCTCAATACTGAAAAGTGGAGAAAGTGGGCGTTTTTCATGGATACGTACAATAGCATCACCCAGTAGATGAGCAATCGAAATCTGCTCAATCTTGTCAATCAAACGCTCTTCTGGGAGATAGATGGTATCCAAAACAACCAATTTCTTAATAGCTGAATTTTGGATATTGTCCATAGCAGGACCAGAAAGAACTGGGTGCGTACAGCTTGCATAGACTTCAACAGCACCAGCTTCTGCCAGGGCATCTGCCGCGTGGCAAATGGTTCCAGCTGTATCAATCATATCATCAATCAAGATACAAGTCTTGCCTTCGACCTTACCGATGATGTTCATGACTTCACTAGTGTTCATCTTATCAACGCTACGACGTTTGTCAATGATAGCGATAGATGTTTTCAAAAATTCTGCCAACTTACGAGCACGAGTCACCCCTCCATGGTCTGGGCTGACAACCACATAGTCAGAACCAACCATACCACGACGCTCAAAATAATCCGCAATCAGAGGAGCTCCCATCAAGTGATCCACAGGAATATCAAAGAATCCTTGAATCTGTGCAGCATGCAAGTCGATTGTCAATAAACGATCTACTCCAGCTACTTCAAGCATATTTGCGACAAGTTTTGAGGTGATTGGCTCACGCGCTCTCGCCTTTCTATCCTGACGTGCATACCCATAGTAAGGCATGACAACATTGACAGATTCTGCACTGGCACGCTTCAAAGCATCTACCATAATCAAAATTTCAAGCAGATTGTCATTTACAGGCGAACTAGTTGATTGTAGGATAAAGACGTGTTTCCCACGGATTGATTCTTCGATGTTGACCTGAATCTCTCCATCTGAAAATTGGCGAACACTTGATTTCCCCAACTCTATCCCAATCTCCTGCGCCACACGTTCTGCCAATTCTTTATTAGAAGAAAGGGCAAACAGCTTTAAATCAGAAAAAGACATGATTTCCTCCGGTATATATGTATCGCTTGTGCTTTTCACAAGATTTTTCCATCTACCATTGTAGCGCTTTTTGTACTATTTTTCAATCAAAAATAAAAGAAGGGCACCATATTTGTACCCTTGCATCATTCTTTTGAAAAATATTCTAGTTCATCAACTCATTGTGCTTCTCAACAAAGCGATAAGCCTGATAAAAACCATAAAGAGTAATAGCCGTAACCACTGGAATCGCTAGTGGCAACTCTGTCTCCAACTCCACAAAAGGAGAGTTAAACAAGAAATGAGTTCCCAAAGCTAAACCTAGGAAAATAAGCCCCTGTTTCTTGCCAACCTTCTGTCCTTTATAAGCGCTGTAAAGCAAGTAAACACCTACTACCGCCAAACCTGAAAAAGTCCAGTGAGAGGCAATTCCTGAGATGATACGCTCTAAAATTCTCGAAATAGTAAAGTCAAAGCCCTCTGGCAAATCCGTACGAATATAGCCAATATCCTCAATCATTTGAAATCCCAAACCAGAAGCAATTCCTAGTAAAAACAAAGATTTTAATTTCCGCACAGGAATCAAAGCCAAAACAAAGGCAAGTGGCAATAATTTCAACGGTTCTTCTACCAAAGGAGCCACAATCGCACTTTCAAAGGCATTTAAAAATGCACTATCTGGGAAAAGAACACCCAGTAAATCATGGATATAGGTATTAGCAAAGCTAGATAGCCAGCCTGAAAGGAACATCCCACCCAATAGAGACAAAATCAAGGCATTCTTTGGCAATTCCCATTTTTTCCCAATACGGAAAAGGAAATAAAGAGCCGGAATCATGTAAAAGAGAGCTAGAAAGATAGAAACTCCCATTAGGCCATATTCCGCACCTGACATTGAACCGTCCGTATAGTAGATGGTTTCATACTGTAAACCAATACATAGCAATAAAATAAAAATAAATAAAATACTGTTTTTCTTCATACACTTTCTTTCTAAATGAACTTTTTACAATTCTACGACTGTCATACTTCCTGTATCCACATCGTAAATGGCACCAGAGATAATGACATCGTCTGGTATTAGAGGAGACTCGATAAGGAGTTTCATATCCTCACGCACACTCTCCTCTATATCTTGGAAAGGCAAAAAATCCTGGTCTGACACATCGACACCTAATTCCTCTTTCAGATACTCCTGAAAAGGACCATTTTCAAAGGTCTGGGCACCACAGTCTGTGTGGTGCAGCACCACAATCTCTCTTGTCCCCATCTGTTGCTGGGAAATCACCAACGAACGAATCATGTCCTCAGTCACTCGACCACCTGCATTCCGCAAGATATGAGCATCCCCAAGTGCCAAGCCCAGAGCTTGCGCAACGTGCAAACGTGAGTCCATACAGGTCACAATAGCTACTCTTGTTTTGGGTTTAAGTGGCAGATTTAACTGCCCATGTAGGGCAACATAAGCCTGATTGGCTTGCATAAACTGTTCAAAATACGACACGATTCCCTCCTTGAAAATTTGATAGTCAAATATTTCTCCTATCTTATCATTTTTAAGAGGATTTGTCACGGATTATGCAAAGACCTTTTTCAAAACCTCCTGAATCGTTGTCACTCCAATGACCTGAATTTCCTTAGGCGGAGTGATTCCTGTCAAGGAATTTTTCGGTACATAAATCTTAGTAAAGCCCAGTTTAGCAGCTTCATTGATACGTTGCTCGATACGATTCACGCGGCGAATCTCTCCAGTCAAGCCTAACTCTCCTACAAAACATTCCTGAGGATTGGTTGGCTTGTCTTTGTAGCTCGAAGCAATGGCAACTGCAACAGCCAAGTCAATGGCAGGTTCATCCAATTTGACACCACCAGCAGATTTGAGATAGGCATCTTGATTTTGCAAGAGAAGTCCTGCCCGCTTTTCCAAAACAGCCATAATCAGACTCGCACGATTAAAATCAAGCCCTGTCGTAGTACGCTTGGCATTTCCAAACATGGTTGGTGTCACCAAAGCCTGAACCTCCGCCAAAATCGGACGCGTCCCTTCCATGGTCACAACGATTGACGAGCCAGTAGCCCCATCCAAACGCTCCTCTAGGAAAACTTGACTCGGATTGAGCACCTCAACCAATCCCCCCGACTGCATCTCAAAAATCCCAATCTCATTGGTGGAGCCAAACCGGTTTTTGACCGCTCTCAAAATACGAAAGGTATGGTGGCGCTCCCCTTCAAAGTAAAGCACCGTATCCACCATATGCTCCAACATACGTGGACCAGCCAAGGTACCTTCCTTGGTCACATGACCTACGATAAAGATAGCAATATTATTTGTCTTAGCCAGCTGCATGAGTTCAGCCGTCACCTCACGCACCTGAGAAACAGACCCCTGCACCCCTGAAATCTCAGGAGACATAATGGTCTGGATAGAGTCAATAATAAGGAAATCTGGCTGGATTCTCTCAACCTCAGCTCGAACACTCTGCATATTGGTCTCGGCATAGAGATAAAACTCACTATCGATATCTCCCAAGCGCTCTGCTCGCAGCTTGATTTGCTGGGCAGATTCCTCTCCACTGACGTATAGAACAGTCCCCACTTGAGACAGCTGGGTTGATACTTGTAAGAGAAGGGTTGATTTCCCAATCCCAGGATCCCCGCCGATAAGAACGAGACTTCCCGGTACCACTCCGCCTCCAAGTACACGGTTAAATTCCTCCATCTCCGTCTTGGTTCGATTAACATTGATGGAAGTCACCTCAGCCAGTTTCATAGGCTTGGTTTTTTCACCTGTCAAGGACACACGCGCATTCTTGACCTCAGCAACCTCAACCTCTTCTACAAAAGAAGACCAAGACCCACAGTTAGGGCAACGCCCCAGATATTTAGGGGAATTATACCCACAATTTTGACATACAAATGTCGCTTTTTTCTTTGCGATAATAAACCTCTTTCTATATCTCTAACTCACACTCAATCACTTGGCAAAAATCAATTTTCTCATTTGGCACAAACTGGCGCATGAGCATTCGATGAGCAACAACTACCACAGTCTGATGTTCTCGATACTTAGACATACATTCTAGAAAACGAGACTTCATTTCCGTAGCTGTCTCATATTGAATAGGACTATTAGGAAGTAACTCCCCCTTATTTTCTAGAAACATAGTACGAGCTTTTTCAAAATTATCTGTGCCACTTTCATAGACCTGCCATTCATGTAATAAAGGCTCCACTTTCAAAGGAAGTCCTGTAGCACAAACCACATAAGAAGCCGTTTCTAAAGCTCTTGTGACTGCCGAAGATATGATTATTTCAGCTGAAGGGAGTAAAGAATTGTTACTCAATTTCTGGGCTTGCTGCCGCCCCTTATCAGACAAGGGTGCCAAATCTATCCCAAATCCCGTATAAGAACGCTTCTCTAACTCACGGTAATCTGGCTTTCCATGACGTACAAAGATAATTTTCATCCTAGTGCCCAGTCGATCCAAATCCACCTGTTCGAACGCCATCAGCCGCATCTCCATCTGCAATTAAGAAAGGAGCAAAGACAGCCTGAACCACACGTTCCCCAACTTCAAGAACAACCTCTTGATCTGTAATATTCTTCATCTGAGCAAAAATATGCCCTTCATTCCCAGGATTTCCATAATAATCCCCATCAATGACCCCAACCGAGTTAATCAAGACCAAGCCCTTCTTACGAGGATTTGAAGAGCGATCATAGAGATATAGAACCTCAGTCGGCTGCATATAAGCCTTAACCCCTGTCGGAACCAAGACAATCTCTCCTGGAGCAATAACTGTGCGCACAGCAACCTTTAAGTCGTAACCAGCCGCATGCGCTGTCTCACGCTTGGGTAATAAATTTTCATCTGTAAAACTCGAAACCAATTCAAAACCACGAATTTTCATAATTTTCTCTTTTCTATTATCATTTATTCTAGATTATTCTATCTTATTTATTCGGAAAAAGCACGAAAAAAAGAGCACACAATTCAAATCGCTTAGGGCTGCTGGATTCCTCCCCTGACCCGCTTCACGCAGAACTGTTGCTCCACTATTTATTATATCACATTCCTATTCATTTTAAAAGAAAAATTATTTTTTCCGTCTATTTCTAAAAAAGTCCTGCATAATAGCTGCGCATTCATCTTCCAAAATTCCCGTTTCAACCTCTACACGATGGTTGAGACGCTCATCTGTCAAAATATCGTACAAACTCCCAGCAGCGCCAAATTTCTGGTTTTTAGCCCCATAGACCACGTTTGGAATACGGGCAAGCCCAATCGCCCCACTACACATGACACAAGGCTCAATGGTCACAAAAAGCGTGCAATCCAGCAAGCGCCAACTCTCCTCACTCAAGTTCGCATTCTCTATAGCCATAATCTCCGCATGCATAACCGCTCGCTGCAATTCCTCACGTGCATTATGCCCACGACCAATGATTTCCCTATCTTTGACAATCACACAACCAATTGGAATTTCATCATGTTCCAAGGCAATCTCAGCTTCTCTCAAAGCCTCCCTCATAAAGACTTCTTTTTCTTCAAGCGTATAATCCATCTCTTTTCCCTTTTCCTACTTGTCGATTTTATTATTATATCATGAATCCCAACACAAAAAAAGCCACCGAATGCGGTGACTCTATAGGGAGATTATTATGAAAAAGAAAAGTTTAGGATATTTGTTACAACAAGTTAGGAGGTCTTCTTGTAACTGTCTATAGTATACCCGACCTATCTTAAACAAATCTTAAAAATCTCTTACGACCAAACACTTTCTAAAATATTTGTTTGTTCACGACCAGGACCTACTGAGAAAGTAGAAATACGAACGCCAACCAATTCACTCACACGACGAACATAGTTACGCGCATTCTCAGGAAGATCTTCCAAATTACGAACTCCGGTAATATCTTCTGACCAACCTGGCAACTCTTCATAGATAGGCTTGCAACGTTTCAATTGCTCAAGACTAGCTGGATAGTAATCAATACGTTGGCCATCAAGATCATAGGCCACACAGATTTTCACTGTATCCAAACCACTCAAAACATCGATAGAGTTCAATGAAAGGTTAGTAATACCAGAAACGCGACGGCTATGGCGCATCACAACTGAATCAAACCATCCCACACGACGTGGACGACCAGTTGTTGTACCATATTCATGACCGACTTCACGGATACGTTCTCCCACTTCATCAAACAACTCAGTTGGGAAAGGACCGTCTCCTACACGACTCGTATAGGCTTTACATACACCTACAACCTTATCAATCTTACTTGGACCAACACCAGAACCAATGGTCACACCACCAGCAACAGGGTTTGATGACGTAACAAATGGATACGTACCTTGGTCGATATCTAGCATAACACCTTGTGCCCCTTCAAAAAGCACACGTTTACCGTTATCAAGCGCATCATTCAAAATAACAGATGTATCTGTCACATATTTCTTGATTTGTTGACCATATTCGTAATATTCTTCAAAAATATCATCAAAAGCAATCGCTTTACTGTCATACAATTTTTCAAAAAGACGATTCTTTTCAGCAAGGTTACGTTCTAAGCGCTCACGGAAAATATCTTTATCTAAAAGATCGGCGATACGAATCCCAACACGAGCAGCCTTGTCCATATAAGCTGGACCAATTCCCTTAATTGTAGTACCAATCTTATTGTCGCCCTTAGCTTCTTCTTGCAAACGGTCTAACTCGATATGATAAGGCAAAATAACATGCGCGCGATCAGAAATACGCAAGTTATCAGTTGTCACACCCTCCTCATGAAGATAGCTCAACTCTTTTACAAGAGATTTAGGATTTACAACCATACCATTCCCAATAACAGAGATTTTTTCAGGGAAGAAAATTCCAGATGGAATCAAGTGCAACTTAAATTTCTTACCATCAATCACAATCGTGTGACCTGCATTATCACCACCTTGGTAACGTGCAATCACTTCTGCATTCGCAGAAAGGAAGTCTGTAATCTTCCCTTTACCTTCATCACCCCATTGGGTACCTACAACAACAACTGAAGTCATAATCTTGTCTGAGCCCTCAGGCTCTTCCTTTCTCACATACATGGCAGGACTCTCACCTGCAATTATATCTTACAATTTATTATAAGAAAAAATCGCCTTTTTATCAAGAAGAAACAATAGAAAGATTTGCTATTTCCAACTATTAAAAAACGATTTAAAAAAATAAGTAGCTATTTATTATTATCTTTCCATAAAAAAGTAAATTTGTTCGGAAATTTACTCAAAACATCTCAACAAGAAATAAATCCCTGATTCATTATCAATTTTTCAAGATACAAACGATAAGCAACACGATAATGGTAAACAATAAAATCCTGATGACTCACAATACGATATCGGACAAGATAATAAATCAAAAACTTAAAATGAACATATTCCCAATCAAAATTATCACCGAAGAACATACCATACTCTTCTTCAATATTTCTATAAAAATCCATCATCTGATCATAAATACTTTGTAGCATAAATATATACTCCTTTTCTTTTTATGACCTTATTCTAACAAAAAATTTCAATTAATCTTTAATAATTCCTGAATTGTTAAAATACCAACCTCAAAAAGATAACAAATAGGAAAAGTTGACAGAATAGGAACAAATTTACTACTTAAATTTCAAAAACTAAGATAATGGAAGCGGAAGGATTCGAATCCCTCGAAGGAGCGTATTTACAGTCCGCAACGTTTAGCCTCTTCGCTACCCTCAATTAAAGTACTAAAAAGATCTCCTTGATCGAAAACGGAGGGCTCTGAAACTTTACTCAGCAAAAATATCTCACACCAAATAACACTAAATAGATTATTAATTATAAAAAAAAGAGGCCTAAACCTCTTTTTTCTTAACTACTCCGCCAGTAGGACTCGAACCTACGACATCATGATTAACAGTCATGCGCTACTACCAACTGAGCTATGGCGGATTAGAGCTAAGCGACTTCCATATCTCACAGGGGGCAACCCCCAACTACTTCCGGCGTTCTAGGGCTTAACTTCTGTGTTCGGCATGGGTACAGGTGTATCTCCTAGGCTATCGTCACTTAACTCTGAGTAATACCTACTCAAAATTGAATATCTATTCAAATCAAGAAAAC
>NZ_JAPVZJ010000029.1:0-13584 GCF_041432295.1 Streptococcus sp. 27098_8_109 | reverse complement strand
ACCAACAGCAGTCAAAGAAGCTGAAGGTAAGCGTGAATTGCCAAATACTGGTACAGAAGACCATGCTAACCTTGCAGCACTTGGACTTCTCGGAGTATTGAGTGGATTTGGTCTTGTAGCTCGCAAGAAGAAAGAAGACTAATTCTAATTAGATTTTCTGATAAGATTAAGGAGTAGGATATTCTATCCGCTCCTTTTTCTGGCTCTTTGTCAACTGTAGTGGGTTGAAGAAAAGCTAATCTCGAGAAAGGATAAATTTAGTCCTTTCTTTTTTTGATGTTCAGAGCGATAAAAATGCGTTTTTTGAAGTTTTCAAAGTTTCGAAAACCAAAGGCATTGCGTTTGATGAGATTATTGGTCGCTTCCAATTTTGCGTTGGAATAGGGTAACTGAAGTGTATTGACAATCTTCTCTTTATCTTTGAGAAAGGTTTTAAAGACAGTCTGAAAAAGAGGATGAACCTGCTTTAGATTGTCCTCAATAAGTCCGAAAAATTTGTCAGGCTCTTTATTCTGAAAGTGAAAAAGCAAGAGTTGATAGAGATGATAGTGGTGTTTTAAGTATTCTGAATAGCTCAAAAGTTTGTCTAGAATCTCTTTATTAGTTAAGTGCATGCGAAAAGTAGAGCGATAAAATCGTTTATCGCTGAGTTTATGACTATCCTGTTGAATGAGCTTCCAGTAACGTTTAATAGCCTTGTATTCATGGGATTTTCTATCCAATTGATTCATGATTTGGACACGTACACAACTCATAGCATGGCTAAGATGTTGGAGTAAAACAGTCCAGTGAACTGTTTTAGCCTGAGCCTAGAAATTAGAAAGAGAAGCTGTTTAGCCAAGTCAAATAGATTGCAAGATGTTCACTTAATCAGAAGAACAACTTTCTTGCACTTGACTTGATAATTGGGGTATAATTAAATTTATAGGATTTTGATAGACAAAATTTCAGTCTTCAAAAATAGTATCCTTTGATTGTTAGAAATTGGTTTAATATGAAAGAAAAAATAATAAAATCATCAAATCAGCGACAACTATTCTCTTTTCGTAAGTATAAAGTTGGGCTTTGTTCTGTTTTATTAGGTACAGCGTTGGTTTTTGGAGCTTCAGTGTCTAGTCCTGTTAGTGCAGCTGAACTTGAGAAAGAACCTGCTGTTATAGAAGGAACTGATGTTATAGGAAGCAGTACGGTGTCCAGTTCTAGTGATGATACTTCCAACAAAATATCTAATCATACAAATACAGTAGAAGATGCTTCAGTAGTCAAGGTAACAGCTAGTGCTGAGGAGATGAAAAAAGAAGACGATTACTATGCTCGTGAGATATTCAAGAATTCAGAAGTGGTATCGGTAGATGACGTGGAGACAAATAATAATGCAGATAAGAGTACTGACCTTAGTTCAGATCTACCAAAAGTCAAGAATTTGACCAATGCTACTGTTCATGTTGAGTTTAAAGCAACAGAAACGGTACCGAATTTATATAGTGTATTTTCTACCTCTAGTACTTCAAGTCGAAATGAGTATTTCCTTTTAGGAGTAAGTGGAAACAAGCCTGTTGTAGAGGCTAGAACAGGAAAAGAGGGGAGCTATCAGTACGATCGTTTTGAAGATGGAAAGGAAAGTATTCGTCCTAATGAGTGGAATTCGTTGACCTTTACTATTTCTCGACCTAATGTTAATGTAGATGCTGGTGAGGCGAAACTTTATGTTAATGGTAGGTTATCAAAATCTTCTGCTAAATCTGGTCTTTTTTTGACAGCTATGCAAAATTTGACCAATATGCAGTTAGGAGCTATGCAACGTGGAAATGGTAAAGTTTGGGGGACTAATCTAGATATCCGTAATCTAACGATTTATGATTATGCCTTCAGTGACACAGAGGTAGGACAACGAAGTACTATTTTTCTTCGAGATCCTGAGGGAAACAAGGCTCTTGGTCCAGCTGAATTAACAGATAATAAGGCTGTTTTTCAGTCTGGATTGAATGGTCAGAAAAATAGTGATGGGATTTATTCTTATCGTATACCATCTTTGCTGAAAACGAATGATGGTACAATAATTGCAGGGGCAGATGAACGTCGTTTGCATTATTCTGACTGGGGTGATATTGGAATGGTTGTTCGTCGAAGTGAGGATGGAGGCAAAACTTGGGGTGAACGAATTAATATTTTAAATATTCGTGATAATCCAAGAGCTAGAAATGCTAATATTGGTTCTCCTACTTCTATTGATATGGTTTTAGTACAAGATTCCAAGACAAAGAAAATTTATTCTATCTACGATGTCTTTCCAGAAGGACAAGGAATTTTGGGTATGAGTGTTACTCGTGAAGAGTCTTATACAGTTGTCAATGGTCGAACATATCAGATAGTATATAAGGGTAATGAGAAATATACTATTCGGGAAGATGATTATATTTATGATAGTAATAATCAAAAGACATCTTATCATGTAATCACTAAATCGACTCAGTCTGAAAATAAGTACAGTGATACAGGTGATTTGTATAATGGTAGTAAGTTAGTGGGAAATATATATTTTACCCCAACAACTGACTCGCCTTTTCGTGTAGCCAAGGATAATTTTATATGGATTTCAGAGAGCAATGATGACGGAAAAACTTGGTCAGCACCAAGGGACATTACACCCCAGATAAAGAAAGATTGGATGAAATTTTTGGGTACGGGTCCAGGTTCAGGTATTGCATTGAAGCATGGTCAATATGCAGGGCGTTTAGTAGTACCTATGTATTCAACTAATTATGTATCTCATCTCAATGGTTCTCAGTCTTCTCGTGTAATTTATTCTGATGATCATGGTTTGACTTGGCATATGGGAGCTTCTCCTAATGATGGTCGTATCTTCAGAGGGGAAACTTTGAATTCTAATACTATGAGAAACACAGCAGCAGAATTGACTGAGGCTACTGTTGTAGAGTTAAACGATGGAACACTCAAGATGTTTATGCGTAATCGAAGTGGTCATGTTCAATTTTCTACTAGTAAAGATGGTGGTGCTACTTGGGGTGCTGTTGAAACAATTAGTGATATTCCAGATGTTTATGTACAACTTTCAGCAGTTCACACTGTGCAAAATGGTCGGGAGTACATTGTATTAGTAAATGCTAATGGACGTGGTCGTGAAAATGGTTATGCTCGACTTGCAGAAGTTCAATCAGATGGTAGTTTGAAATGGATCAGACATAATTTGGTCCAAGCTGGTAAGTTTGCTTATAATTCTGTTCAAAATCTAGGTAATGGTGAGTTTGGTCTTCTCTATGAGCACAGTGAAGATGGTGAAAATGACTATACTCTTTCCTTTAGAAAGTTTAACTGGGATTTCTTAAATCCAACGGTTCGGGCAGTTTCTGCTCAAGTGACGACAGATGATAAATTAGTTTCTATACGTTATGATGGTGAGGTACTTGCTCGAAAAGGCCTGGTTTTAACATTATCTAATGGTAGAAAACTGCCTTTTGTTACTCAGTATGATAATCGTACCCTTCTTTTCCAATGGCAACCAGAGGATGAGGGGGCGACTGTAACAGGTATTCAAACAGGGACTTTGGATAGCGTGACAGATATTCCACTGGATACTACCAATGTTCGTCTGCCAATCCGTACTCGCACTGTTGAACCAACGGATCCAAAAGTGGCAGATTCTCTCCTTTATCCTGATATCAACAATGGCTTAAGGTGGCCAGCTGGTTTGAGCTACGATGATTTGAATAGAACTGTAACCCGAACTATACATTATGTTGCTGATGACGGAAAAGTTTTCCCAGATACAGTACAGACAGTCGCTTATAGTCGTAATGCTATTGTTGATCTGGTTAAAGGTACGGTTACTTATGGTTCTTGGGTCTTGGCTAAGTCAGAGTTTGACAGTCTTGTTGTTCCTATACAGGCTGGATATTTGGCTGATAGATCTTTGATTACTAACCAAAATATCGAAAAAGATGTTCAGACTTTGGTACCAATTTCGGTGACAACTAGTGTCCGTTATAAGAAATTAGGTTCTTGGATTGTTCAAACTCCAAATTCTGAAATGAATAGGATATCTTATCCCAATAGCTATTTAGATGCGAGTGTTATCGGCAATCATAGTACGGTTACCATTCCTTATATAGCGGGTTACCGTGCGATTGGGAAAGATGGGAATTATTTGACCTTGAAAAATACGGATCGTCCAGCAGAAGGATATCTAGCACCACGTCCTGATGATGCCACCCAAGATAGCATCATTCGTTATGATAAAGATAATCAAAGTGCTCAGATTCGTTTTGTGAATCAATCTAATAAAGCGGTCTTATCAACTGTTTCTTTAACTGGAAAAACAGGTGAAGTGATTGATAGTAAGTCTGTAGACAGGGAAATTTTATCTTTCTTGAACAAAGGTTATCGGATTGTTACAGATGAATTTCATCAGATACTAACTCCTGTTTATGGTGACAACAGTCGTGTGGTTACTCAATTTACTATTGTGCTTACACCAAGGGTGGAGAAGATTGATGCTAGTCAGTATAAAGAAAAAGATTCATTGGTAGATAGCCAGTTGAAGCTTACTTGGCCAGCTGGTTTGACAGAAAAAGACTTACAGAAGTCGGTTAGTCGTACGACTCGTTTCTTGAATACACAAGGTGAGGAAATTGCGCCTGCTCACGAAGCTGTTCTTAATTATAGAAGAACAGCAACTGTTAATCTTGTAACCAAAGCTGTTCTTTATACGGGTTGGATTGCTGAACAAAATAAATTTCCAGCAGTTTCAGCTCCAGTTGTGAGTGGTTACCTAGCAAATGAATTGGGGAAACCAGAATTATCAAGTACTCCAAATATCCCAGCAAGAGTGGATGCTATTCATTATCGCAAACTTGGACAATGGGTACTAAAATTACCGTCAGAGACAATAAAAATAACTTATCCTAACGACCGTAGTAATGCAGGACGTGTTGGAACAGATCAGTCAACGGCTCCAGTTGTGACAGGTTATCAAGCTAAATATCAAGGTAAAAACCTAGTTTTAGCACAGGATGGAAGAAGTTATATTCTTTCCCTTCCAGAAGATGTTACACGTGATATGATAATTGACTACACTCGTATTCCAGCTATAGAAGGGAAAGAAGAAGTTCGTGAAACGGTATCAATTCCTTACGAACGCTTGACTGAGGTTAGCTCTGATCTCTATACAGATCAAACTCAGCTGAAACAGTCAGGTCGTGCAGGATCTAAGAGTGTTGTGAAGATATACCAAACACTGGATGGAGTAAAAACAGAAAAGGTTCTCTCCGTCCGTGAGGAAAATGTAGTGGATTCTCAACCTGAAATTACCCTAGTTGGTACTAAGCCTATTAAGAGTCGAGAAAACGTTGTTAGCACAGAAGAAATCGCACCAGTACTTGTGTACCGAGAAGACCCTTCACTCCTGAAAGGTCAAAGTCAGACTGTTCAAGGTCGTGCAGGTCAGCGTAAGATTATCACTATCTATGAAACAGACCACGGTATACGTACTGGAATGATCCTCTCTCAAACAAGTGAGATTGTGCAAGAAGCAACCCCAACAATCATCTATCAGGGTGTGAAGGTTATCGGTCGTACTACTCCAGAAGACGGTCCTCTATCGCCAATGGTTGAAAAACCAAGTGTGGAAACCCGTATAGAGGAGACTGACTTTACTACTGAATATAGGAATAGTGCTAGCTTACCAAAAGGTCAAACTAAGGTCTTGATTGCAGGAGAGAAAGGTCAGCGTACCATCATTACAGAAATTAGTAGTGACAATGGTGTAGAAACACGTCGTGAGCTATCTAACACTATTACCAAGGAACCGATTAATCAAGTTGTCTTAATAGGGATCAAAGCTATTGAAGGGAAAGAAGAAGTTCGTGAAACGGTATCAATTCCGTACGAACGCTTGACTGAGGTTAGCTCTGATTTATATATAGATCAAAGTCAGCTGAAACAGTCAGGCCGTGCAGGTTCTAAGAGTGTTGTGAAAGTATACCAAACACTGGATGGCGTGAAAACAGACAAGGTCCTCTCTGTCCGTGAGGAAAATGTAGTGGCCTCTCAACCTGAAATTACCCTAGTTGGTACTAAGCCTATTAAGAGTCGAGAAAACGTTGTTAGCATAGAAGAAATCGCACCAGTACTTGTTTATCGTGAAGACCCTTCACTCCTGAAAGGTCAAAGTCAGACTGTTCAAGGTCGTGCAGGTCAGCGTAAGATTATCACTATCTATGAAACAGACCACGGTATACGTACTGGAATTATCCTTTCTCAAACCAGTGAAATTGTGCAAGAAGCAACCCCAACAATCATCTATCAGGGTGTGAAGGTTATCGGTCGTACTATTCCAGAAGATGGTCCTCTATCGCCAGTGGTTGAAAAACCAAGTGTGGAAACCCGTATAGAGGAGACTGACTTTACTACTGAATATAGGGATAGTGCTAGCTTACCAAAAGGTCAAACTCAGGTCTTGATTGCAGGAGAGAAAGGTCAGCGTACCATCATTACAGAAATTAGTAGTGACAATGGTGTGGAAATACGTCGTGTGCTATCTAACGATATTACCAAAGAACCGATTAATCAAGTTATCTTAAGAGGAATCAAAGCTGTAGAAGGAGAAGAAGACAAGAAAACACTTCTAATTCCTTCGAATGAGAATGTGATTCTTAGTTCTGATAGAAAATTAGCGAATTCTGCTAAGGAGTTACCAAGGACGTCGAATACTGATGATAAAAACTTATTTGTGCTTGGGTCAATCGGACTTCTCTTGGGATTGAGTGTTAGAAAAAGAAAAAATTGAGCATGAAATTTCCAATTTGATAGTAACGAGAGATTTTCATAGAGATGTTAGAGGATAATTTTAGCATTAAGAAAAGTTGTTTTAACTATTGCTATGGGAGCACCATATATATTTATAGCAATAAATTTGATAGCTTTTTTGAAAGTCATGTTTCTTCATTTGGATTCCGAAATCAGGACAAAATGGAGCATTGTACTCCAGTTTAGCGATGATTTCCTTATGTATATCCCGATTTATGATATCTATAGGGGATTTACCCATTACAAATATTATAGAGCCGGTTAAATAAACACAAAACAATCCTAGAAGATTTTTCTGGGATTGTTTTTGCTAGGGGAGTTTCTATAAGTTGTCTGGCTTGACTTTCTTGATAGAAATTATATAATAGTTGTAATAAAAATAATTACAACTAGAAAAGAGGTCTATTTATGACCTATGAATACAAGAGTCACATTTATTTGGCAGAGGCAGTTTTAAATGTAAAGGATTTGGCAAGTCAAACAGCCTTTTATCAGCAAGTGCTTGGTTTGGAAATCTTATCACAGACTGAGACAGAGGCTATTCTAGGACTTGGTGGAAAAGCCTTGGTTCAGCTGATTCAAGCACAAGAGAGTGGAGAAGTAAGGGAATATTATGGCCTTTACCATCTGGCTATTCTCTTGCCGACACGCAAGGCATTGGCTGATGTATTGAAACACCTGACAGATTTACAGATTCCTCTTGTTGGCGGTGCAGATCACGGTTACAGTGAGGCCCTTTACTTGGAAGATTTGGAGGGGAATGGCATCGAGCTCTATCGAGATAAGCCAGTTTCCACATGGGATATTCGAGAAGATGGACGCATTATTGGGGTGACAGAGGCCCTTGCGGAGCAGGATATCTATGAGTTGGGGGAAAGAGTAGAGCCCTTTATCCTAGCAGAAGGTACGAGAATGGGGCATATCCATCTTTCCGTCAAGGATAGTCGAAAGTCCAGCCAGTTTTATCAAAAGGTGTTAGGACTAGAGGATAAATTCAGTTTGCCTAGCGCTAGTTGGATTGCGGCTGGGGACTATCATCATCATTTAGCAGTCAACGAATGGGGAGGAAAAGGCCTAGCTCCGCGTAAGCAAGGTTTGCTAGGCTTAGCCTACTATGTCATTGAAGTCGCGAGTAAGGAAGAATTGTTAACGATTGCCGAGCGAGCACAGGAAGTTGATGCACCAATCAAGTGGCTGACATCTAGCCAGCTGGAAGTTACAGATCCAGACGGAATTGTGACCCGTATTCGTTTAGCAAGATAGGCAAGATGTGTTAAAAATCAGAGCATAAATTGTAGAAAGTACCCCTTATCCTAGTCAGATATGTAAACATTTTGATATGATAGTAGGGAATAAGGAGAAGAATACAATGACCAGTGAATACCAGAAAATGATTGCAGGAGAACCCTATCATCCGTTTGATCCTGAGTTGCGGGCCTTGGCTCAGGCTTCTCGCCAAAAACAGGCTGCCTTTAACAAGGAAGAAGATCCCTTGAAGGGGGCGGAGATTATTAAGACTTGGTTTGGTTCGACTGGGCAAAATCTCTATGTCAATCCACGCCTGGTGGTCGATTATGGAGTCAATATCCATCTAGGGGAAAATTTTTATTCTAATTGGAACTTGACCATGCTGGATGTTTGCCCGATTCGCATCGGAGACAATGCCATGATTGGCCCCAACTGTCAGTTTTTAACCCCACTCCATCCGCTGGATCCGCATGAACGTAATTCAGGTGTCGAATACGGCAAGCCCATCACCATCGGTGACAATTTCTGGGCAGGTGGTGGAGTCATTGTCCTTTCTGGAGTGACACTAGGCAATAACGTAGTGGCAGGAGCAGGGGCCGTTATTACCAAGTCTTTTGGCGACAACGTTGTCCTAGCTGGTAATCCCGCGCGCGTGATTAAGGAGATACCTGTGAAATAGAAGTAAGAAGGAACAGCGGAGGTTGTTTCTTTTTTATGGATTCCATCATCTTTTACCCAACTCACATTTACCTACTCTATATCTTAGCAAGTTTGTTTCATTGATTAATTTTAAAGCATTTCGTAACTGGGATGTTTTTTTCTATTCCCCTCCTTGACACTTTGTCAGCTTTTGATACAATAGTACAAAATTAGAGGAGATGAGTTATGATTCAGAAACATGCGATTCCTATTTTAGAGTTTGATGATAATCCTCGTGCGGTTATCATGCCCAATCACGAGGGGCTAGACTTGCACTTGCCAAAGAAGTGTGTCTATGCTTTTTTAGAAGAGGAGATTGACCGTTATGCGAGGGAAGTAGGGGCGGACTGTGTCGGCGAATTCCTTTCTGCCACCAAGACCTATCCAGTCTACGTCATGAGCTACAAGGGCAAGGAGGTCTGTCTGGCTCAGGCTCCTGTTGGTTCAGCTCCAGCAGCCCAGTTTATGGATTGGTTGATTGGATATGGTGTGGAGCAGATTATTTCCACTGGAACCTGTGGTGTACTGGCTGATATAGAAGAAAATGCCTTTCTAGTCCCTGTTCGGGCTTTACGAGACGAAGGTGCTAGCTATCACTATGTGGCACCTTCTCGCTATATGGAAATTCAGCCAGAGGCTACTGCTGCTATTGAGCGAGTGTTGGAAGCCAAAGGGATTCCCTATGAAGAAGTCATGACCTGGACGACAGACGGTTTTTACCGAGAAACGGCTGAAAAGGTGGCTTATCGCAAGGAAGAAGGCTGTGCTGTTGTGGAGATGGAGTGTTCTGCGCTTGCAGCAGTAGCCCAACTGCGTGGGGTTCTCTGGGGAGAGTTGTTGTTTACAGCTGATTCCTTAGCAGACTTGGACCAGTACGATAGTCGTGACTGGGGTTCAGAAGCTTTCGAGAAGGCCTTGGAACTCTGCCTTGAGATAGCCTTTCAGATATAGCTACTCTCCTACTTTTTATGGTACAATGGATGTATGTTATTCAAATTATTTGTGAAAAAAATTGAGAGAGCCTTGGGCGGACTTTCGCCAGCTCGTCGCATCTTTTTAAGTTTCGCTGGAGTTATTTTTATAGGCTCTCTCCTTTTGAGTTTGCCTTTTGTCCAAGCGAGTGGTTCGCAGGCCACTTATTTTGACCATCTTTTTACGACGGTGTCTATGGTCTGTGTAACCGGCCTTTCTACGCAACCGGTAGCTACTACCTATAATGTCTGGGGGCAGTTGATTTGTATGCTCTTGATACAGATTGGTGGTCTGGGGCTCATGACTTTTATCGGGGTCTTTTATATTCAGGGGAAGCAAAAGCTCAGTCTTCGCAGTCGTGAAACTATTCAGGAAAGCTTTAGTTACGGGGAGACTCGGTCGCTGAAGGCCTTTATGCGATCTATCTTTTTGACGACTTTTCTAGTGGAGGGCTTGGGTGCCTTTCTACTAAGTTTCCGTTTTATTCCTGAGTTCGGCTGGGGACGAGGCATTTTTACCTCTATCTTTTTAGCCATTTCAGCCTTTTGTAATGCTGGTTTTGATAATTTCGGCAGTAGCAGTTTAGTGGCTTTTCAGACGGATCCCTTGATCAATCTGGTCATTGCTGGCTTGATTATCACGGGTGGTCTTGGCTTTATGGTCTGGTTTGACTTGGCAACCCAGTTTGACAAGAAGAAAAAACGCCGTCTGCGTTTCCACACTAAGCTGGTTCTCTTCTTGACTGCAGGGATCTTGCTGTTTGGGACAGTATCCACACTCTTTACGGAGTGGCACAATCCAGGAACAATTGGCAATCTCAGTGTTCCAGAGAAAGTGCTGGTTAGCTTTTTCCAAACCGTCAGCATGAGAACAGCTGGCTTTGCTTCTATTGATTACACTCAAGCTCGGCCTGTGACCTTGTTTATCTATATCCTACAGATGTTTCTGGGTGGAGCGCCTGGAGGGACGGCTGGGGGACTCAAGATTACGACTTTCTTTGTCTTGTTGGTCTTTGCGCGTAGTGAATTGCTGGGTTTACCTCATGCCAATGTTGCGCAGAGAACTATTGAGGCTCGAACAGTTCAAAAATCCTTTAGTGTCTTCATTATCTTTTTGATGACCTTCTTGTTGGGCTTGGTGTTGTTGGGAATTACGGCAGAAGGAACACCGCGATTTATCTACCTTATGTTTGAGACCATTTCAGCTCTTGCGACAGTTGGGGTAACGGCAAATCTGACACCAGAATTGGGCAAGCTAGCTCTCAGCATTGTCATGGTGCTCATGTTTATTGGCCGTATCGGTCCCTTGACCTTGCTGGTTAGTCTAGCGGATTACCAGCCTGATAAGAAAGATTTGATTCAGTATATGAAAGCAGATATTAGTATTGGATAAGAAAGGAAGAATGATGTCAGATCGTACGATTGGAATTTTAGGCTTGGGGATTTTCGGGAGTAGTGTCCTGATGGCCCTTGCCAAGCAAGATATGAATATCATTGCTATTGACGACCACGCCGAGCGTATCAATCAATTTGAGCCAGTTTTGGCGCGTGGAGTTGTGGGCGATATTACAGACGAGGAACTCCTCAGAACTGCAGGAATTGATACCTGTGATACGGTTGTAGTGGCAACAGGGGAAAATCTGGAATCGAGTGTGCTTGCAGTTATGCATTGTAAGAGTCTAGGGGTACCAAGGGTTATTGCCAAGGTCAAAAGCCAGACAGCTAAGAAGGTGCTAGAAAAAATCGGTGCTGACTCGGTGATTTCACCTGAGTATGAAATGGGGCAGTCTCTAGCGCAGACCATTCTCTTTCATAACAATGTTGATGTCTTTCAGCTGGATAAAAATGTGTCTATCGTGGAGATGAAAATTCCGAGTGTCTGGGCAGGTCAAAGCCTGAGCCAGCTAGATCTACGTGGCAAATACAACCTCAATGTCCTAGGATTTCGTGAACAAGAAAATTCACCCTTGGATGTCCAGTTTGGCCCTAATGATCTCTTGAGGGCAGATGCCTATATCTTGGCAGTAATAAATAACCAGTATCTAGATGACTTGGTAGAATTAAATTCGTAAGGAGGGGAATCCCCTCTTTTTTGATGCTCAAAATAGCAAATAGAGATAGCAACCCTTGTATTCTAGTAAAAGTCCTTCAGAAGCTGGACTTTATGGTAGAATAGAAAGAAGTGACAAGAGAGAAAGAAAAAATCAGTCCCCTAAAGGAGTAGATTATGAAGTTATTGTCTATCGCCATTCCTAGCTATAATGCCGCAGCCTATCTTCATTACTGTGTGGAGTCGCTAGTGATTGGTGGTGAGCAAGTTGAGATTTTGATTATCAATGATGGGTCTCAGGACCAGACTCAGGAAATCGCTGAGCGTTTAGTCAGCAAGTATCCTAACATCGTTAGAGCCATCTATCAGGAAAATAAGGGCCATGGCGGTGCGGTCAATCGTGGCTTGGCGGAGGCTTCTGGGCGTTATTTTAAAGTAGTTGACAGTGATGACTGGGTGGATCCCCGTGCTTACCTGAAAATTCTCGAAACCTTGCAGGAACTAGAGAGTGAGGGGCAAGAGGTAGATGCCTTTGTGACTAATTTTGTCTATGAAAAGGAAGGTCAGTCTCGTAAGAAGAGTATGAGTTACGAGTCAGTCTTGCCTGTCCAACAGATTTTTGGCTGGGATCAGGTCGGAAATTTCTCAAAAGGCCAGTATATCATGATGCACTCGCTGATTTATCGGACAGATTTGTTGCGAGCGAGTCAGTTCCAACTGCCTGAGCATACCTTTTATGTCGATAATCTCTTTGTCTTTACCCCCCTTCAGCAGGTCAAGACCATGTACTATCTGCCTGTCGATTTCTATCGTTATTTGATTGGGCGTGAGGACCAGTCTGTCAATGAGCAAGTGATGATTAGGCGCATTGACCAGCAACTCAAGGTCAATCGACTCTTGGTAGACCAGCTTGATTTGTCCCAAGTGAGTCATCCAAAAATGCGAGAATATTTGCTGAATCATATTGAAATCACGACGGTGATTTCCAGCGCCCTGCTCAACCGATCAGGCACAGCAGAGCATCTTGCCAAAAAACGGGAGCTGTGGACCTATATTCAGCAGGAAAATCCAGAGGTTTTTCAGGCTATCCGCAAGACCATGCTCAGCCGTTTGACCAAACATTCAGTCTTGCCAGCTCGAAAACTTTCTAATGTCGTCTATCAAATCACCAAATCTGTTTATGGATTTAATTAATATAAGTATTTTATAAGAGGGATTTAAGAAAAATTTTAACTTTTTCTTAATCCTTTTTAATTTTAGGAGATTATACTAGAGTCATCAAATAAAGAAAAACTCTAAGGAGAATCCTATGAAATTCAATTCAAATCAAAGATATACTCGTTGGTCTATTCGCCGTCTTAGTGTCGGTGTTGCCTCAGTTGTTGTGGCTAGTGGCTTCTTTGTCCTAGTTGGTCAACCAAGTTCTGTACGTGCTGATGTGGTTAATCCAATCCCTGCTCAAGTAGTGCCAGACGCTGCTTCGGTGAGTGAAAAGAGCGACTTACCAGCAGAACTTCTCAAAGAAGCAGTCGATACAGCTCTTCCTTCAGAACAGGTAGATTCAACACCTAAAGCAAGCTTGGATGCTACAAGCTCTCCAGAAAAAGTGAATGTAGCTGATAAAGACCAAGTGGTAGCGCCAAAAGAAGAAGTGCAAGCAAAACCAGAATCTAAGAAAGAAATAGAAGATGCGCATACACCTGCGACAAATCCTGCGCCTACAGTTTCCGGACAAGACCGTGAAGCAAATGAAGCGCAACCAGCAACTACCCCAGCTGAAGTGCAAAAAGG
>NZ_JAPVZJ010000028.1:0-14897 GCF_041432295.1 Streptococcus sp. 27098_8_109 | reverse complement strand
CATGGCGGTGTAGCTCAGCTGGCTAGAGCGTCCGGTTCATACCCGGGAGGTCGGGGGTTCGATCCCCTTCGCCGCTATAATGATCTTGTTGGACCTTTAGCTCAGCTGGTTAGAGCTCTCGGCTCATAACCGAGTGGTCGTAGGTTCAAGTCCTACAAGGTCCATTTGAATAGTATGGAGGATTACCCAAGTCCGGCTGAAGGGAACGGTCTTGAAAACCGTCAGGCGTGTAAAAGCGTGCGTGGGTTCGAATCCCACATCCTCCTTTTGTATTAACGCGGGATGGAGCAGCTCGGTAGCTCGTCGGGCTCATAACCCGAAGGTCGTAGGTTCAAATCCTGCTCCCGCAATAAGGCTCGGTAGCTCAGTTGGTAGAGCAATGGATTGAAGCTCCATGTGTCGGCGGTTCGATTCCGTCTCGCGCCATTTTTATTAATAGTATGTATGCGGGTGTAGTTTAGTGGTAAAACTACAGCCTTCCAAGCTGTTGTCGCGAGTTCGATTCTCGTCACCCGCTTTGAACTTTGTTCAATTACCAAGTTTTTAACTTGGGCGCGTAGCTCAGGTGGTTAGAGCGCACGCCTGATAAGCGTGAGGTCGGTGGTTCGAGTCCACTCGTGCCCATTAATAGGAGAATTACTCAAGAGGCTGAAGAGGACGGTTTGCTAAATCGTTAGGTCGGGTAACTGGCGCAAGGGTTCGAATCCCTTATTCTCCGTTTTAATGAGGGTTTATAACTCTCTTTTTTTGTATTTTTAAGAATAATAGAATAAAACTTCAGATTTGTAAAAATTAATTAGATTACTTATCTGAAGTTTTTTTGCTCTTTGTCAACTGTAGTGGGTTGAAGGAAAGCTAAAATCTTTATATATTGTCGCTTTTATGGTTGTGCTAGTTTATTCTTACTTCCAACTCTTGAGTGAAATTTCTCCGCTATTGAGCCAGATTTCTTTTCCGTTATCACATTGAACTAAAAGTTTTCCACTTTCAGAGATATCTTTAGCAAGTCCCTTGTGGTCTTTTTGATCTAGTGTGAAAGTCACTTCTTTTCCTAGAACGAATGACTGTTTTTTATATAGGTATAATAACTCATCTGCTGGCGTTTTGAAGAAAGAACGCCAGATTTCTATGATTAATTCATTTCTGGTAATAGGTGCTGGAGCTTTGAATAAACTAGCAGCTTTTTCTTTTAATTCTTGAGGGAAGTCTTTGATAGTAAAGTTGATTCCTACTCCAATAATGATATCTGTGACTAAGCCAGTTTCTACTGACGTCATTGCCTCAGTGAGGATTCCTCCAATTTTATGATTTTTGAGGTAGATATCATTGACCCATTTTATGTCGACATCTATTAAAGTTAGGTTCTTAATGGCTTTGTAGATAGCTCCGGCTACAAGTAGTGTGTAGGACGGTAATTTGTCATAGGGAAGATTTGGTTTGAGATGGAGTGTCATATAAATGCCACCTTGTGGTGAGTAGAAGGAACGTTGAAATCGACCTCGGCCTGCTGTTTGATAGGAAGCTATATAGAGGGTGTTTGCTTCATTCCCTAAATCAATTGCTTCTTTTGCATCTAGTTGTGTTGATTTTGTTTCGGGTTTAAAGCTGACTTTAATTGGAAGATTTTCTTCTAGAATCTCTGGAAGAATAAGGTCTCCATTCAGCAGTTTATAGCCTTTGTTTTTGATACTATCAATTTCAATGCCTTCTTGTTCTAGCCGCCTGATGGCTTTCCAAATTGATGTTCGGCTGAGGGATAGTTCTTCTGCGATTTTTTCTCCGCTGATATAGTCGGTTTCTTTAGCTAGAATTTGGTAGACAGCTTGGTAGGATTTCATAGTGTTTCCTTTCTCACTAGTTGGTGTTGGGAATATTCTTTTCTTGTATGACTTGGGGTCTGATTAAAGTATTGTTTATAAGCTTTCGAAAAGTGGAGTGGATCTGAAAAACCTACTGAGTATGCAATTACCTTGATAGACTCTTGGGTATTTTCGAGAAGTTGTTTAGCTCGGTGCATTCGAACGTAGAGTAGGTATTCTTTGGGTGATAAGGTGTTAAATTCTTTGAATACGCTTGATAAGTAGCTTCTGTGAACGGATAGTTCTTTTGCTAAATCTTGAATTGTAAGTGATTGAGGATAGTGGCTATCAATTAATCGTTTGCATTCAAGATAGAGTTGGTAGGTTGATGAAATATTCTTTTTTTTCTGATTGGGAGCAATAGTTCCCAGATGAAACATCAGTTCATGGAGTTGTCCCATGATATGGAGTTGAGCTAATTCATTGGATTTTGTAATCTGAGCGAAGCGGACAATGTCTGAAATGAGTTTTGCAGTAGTCTGGGTATGACAAGTTTCAGATTGGATGAGATAGGCTTGGTCAAAAATTTGAGAAAGAGCAAAATAATCAGGAGCTTTCCCTCCAGTGATTCCTAACCAGTAGTAGGCCCAAGGTTCTTTACTATCTGCTTGATAAAAGGTTAGTTCCTCTGGTTTTAATAGAAAGAAATCTCCTTCTTTTAAATCAACAATTTTACCCTTGTAATGAAATGTTCCTTGTCCTTTACTAATGTAATGTAGAACGTATGTATCACGAATGGCTGGACCAAAGGAGTAATTAGGTGTGCATTCCTCATATCCATAAAAGCTTAGGGAAAGGTCGATTGTTCCAGTTTGGTATTCTGAAAAAACTAGCATGTGCTACCTCCTACCTAACATTTTACCATATTCTAGAGACATTTTTCTATTTTAGAAAGCGATTTCAGATGATAAAATAGAGTCAATAAAGTGATGAGGTGAAGTAAATGGGAGTTAGGATAGAGAATAATCTATTTTATGTTGAGAGTAAAAATCTAAGTTTGATTATTGAAAATCGAAATGGGTACCTACTTTTGAAACATTTAGGAAAGACTATTAAGAACTATAAAAGTTCCAATAGTGTTTATGAACGAGACCATGCCTTTTCAGGAAATCCAACAGCTACTAATCGAACCTTTAGCTTAGATACGCAACGTCAAATTTTTGGACAACATGGTTTGGGTGACTTTAGAAAACCAACTTTACAGGTTCAGCATGATGCAACTGAAGTAACAGACTTTCGATTTGTAGAAGCAAAGATTTTAAAAGGTCAGAATGGTCCACAGGGCTTACCTTCTCCACATAGCATGGACGATACAGAGACTCTTGTCTTAATGTTAGAAGATTCTAAGGCTCAACTTAGTCTGACTTTGTATTATACTGCTTTTGATAATAATGCGACAATTGCTAGCTACAGTAAATTAGAGAATAAGAGTAACCAGGAAGTTGTTATTCATAAAGACTTTTCTTTTATGGCTGATGTTCCAGCTGCAGATTACGAAATCGTAACTCTGCAGGGTGCTTATGCTCGTGAAAAGACTGTTAGACGTCAACAGGTAGAACAAGGAATCTTTTCAATTAGTTCGAACCGTGGAGCTTCTGGGCATGCTCAAACACCAGCTCTTCTACTATGTGATCAAGGAATCACAGAGGATGCAGGGAATGTGTTTTCTATTCAACTAATGTATAGTGGAAACTTTGAAGCTTTTGTTCAAAAGAATCAATTGAATGAAGTTCGGCTGGCTATTGGGATTAGTCCGGAAAACTTTTCTTGGAAGTTAGACCCTGAGGAATACTTTGAAACACCGGTAGCTTTAGTGACTTATTCAGATAAGGGATTAACTGGTGTTAGTCATGAAAGTCATAATTTTGTACTGAAGCACATTCTGCCAAGTAAATTTTCTAAAAAAGAACGCCCAATTCTAATCAATAACTGGGAAGCTACTTACTTTGACTTTCAGAGAGAAAAGCTGTTAGAGCTAGCTGATGAAGCTAAGAAAGTTGGCATTGAACTTTTTGTATTAGATGATGGGTGGTTTGGTAATCGCTTTGATGATAATCGTGCTTTAGGTGATTGGGTTGTTAATGAGAAAAAACTGGGTGGAAGTCTAGAAAGTCTGATTTCAGCTATCCATGAAAGAGGTTTGCAGTTTGGACTTTGGTTAGAACCTGAAATGATTTCTGTTGATAGCGATTTGTATCGTAAACATCCTGACTGGGCTATTCAGGTTCCAGGTTATGAACATACCTATTCTAGAAATCAATTAGTACTTAATCTTGCAAATTCTCAGGTAGTAGAATATTTGAAAAATGTCTTAGATGAACTCCTATCTTATCATGAGATTGATTACATTAAATGGGATATGAATCGTAATATGACTAACCTGGGGAATGGTTCGAACTATATAGAGACACAGATGCAATCTCATCAGTACATGCTGGGGCTTTATGAACTTGTCGCTTATCTGACAGAGAAGCACAGCCATATTCTCTTTGAGTCCTGCTCTGGTGGTGGTGGACGAAATGATCTTGGTATGATGCGCTATTTTCCACAAGTCTGGGCTAGTGATAATACAGATGCTATTGCACGTTTACCAATTCAATATGGCTCATCCTATCTCTATCCAACCATTTCTATGGGGGCTCATGTGTCAGCAGTACCGAATCATCAGATGGGACGAATGACACCATTAGAAACACGTGGCCATGTAGCAATGATGGGAAATTTGGGCTATGAGCTTGATTTGACAAGTTTATCAGATGAAGAGAAAGCTGAGATTGCTAATCAGGTGAACTTGTATAAAGAATTACGACCAGTAGTTCAGTTAGGACAACAGTATAGGTTAATCAATCCCGATGCTGAATCCAACGAAGCAGCTGTACAATTTAACTATGGAAATCAAACGATTGTAACCTACGTTCGCGTTTTGTCAGTTGTAGAGACAATGGAAACAACTTTAAAGTTAAAAGATTTGGATGAAGAGGGACTGTATGAATTACAGGAAAATGGCGAAGTTTACTCAGGTGCAGAACTCATGTATGCAGGCTTAACTGTTATTTTATCCCAAGGAGATTTTTTGAGTAGACAGTATATTTTTAAAAGGCTATAATAAAGGTGTATAAATTTATAAAGGAGGCTTTCCAATGAAATGGTATAAAAAAATCGGACTTCTTGCAATTACAGGTTTAGCTTTGTTTGGGCTCGGCGCTTGCTCCAACTATGGTAAATCTGCGGATGGCACAGTGACCATCGAGTATTTCAACCAGAAAAAAGAAATGACCAAAACCTTGGAAGAAATCGCTCGTGATTTTGAGAAGGAAAACCCTAAGATCAAGGTCAAAGTCGTCAATGTACCAAATGCTGGTGAAGTATTGAAGACACGTGTTCTCGCAGGAGATGTGCCTGATGTGGTCAATATTTACCCACAGTCCATCGAACTGCAAGAATGGGCAAAAGCAGGTGTCTTTGAAGATTTGAGCCACAAAGACTACCTGAAACGCGTGAAAAATGGCTACGCTGAAAAATATGCTGTAAACGAAAAAGTTTACAACGTTCCTTTTACAGCTAATGCTTATGGAATTTACTACAACAAAGATAAATTCGAAGAGCTGGGCTTGAAGGTTCCTGAAACCTGGGATGAATTTGAACAGTTAGTCAAAGACATCGTTACTAAAGGACAAACACCATTTGGAATTGCAGGTGCAGATGCTTGGACACTCAATGGTTACAATCAATTAGCCTTTGCGACAGCAACAGGTGGAGGAAAAGAAGCCAATCAATACCTTCGTTATTCTCAACCAAATACCATTAAATTGTCGGATCCGATTATGAAAGATGACATCAAGGTCATGGACATCCTTCGCATCAATGGCTCTAAGCAAAAGAACTGGGAAGGTGCTGGCTATACCGATGTTATCGGAGCCTTCGCACGTGGGGATGTCCTCATGACACCAAATGGGTCTTGGGCGATCACAGCGATTAATGAACAAAAACCGAACTTTAAGATTGGGACCTTCATGATTCCAGGAAAAGAAAAAGGACAAAGCTTAACCGTTGGTGCGGGAGACTTGGCATGGTCTATCTCAGCCACCACCAAACATCCAAAAGAAGCCAATGCCTTTGTGGAATATATGACCCGTCCAGAAGTCATGCAAAAATACTACGATGTGGACGGATCTCCAACAGCGATCGAAGGGGTCAAACAAGCAGGAGAAGATTCACCGCTTGCTGGTATGACCGAATATGCCTTTACGGATCGTCACTTGGTTTGGTTGCAACAATACTGGACCAGTGAAGCAGACTTCCATACCTTGACCATGAACTATGTCTTGACCGGTGATAAACAAGGCATGGTCAATGATTTGAATGCCTTCTTTAACCCGATGAAAGCGGATGTGGATTAGGAGTAGAGAGACTATGAAAAAAGTATTACAAAAATATTGGGCATGGGCTTTTGTGGTCATTCCCCTCTTGTTACAAGCAATTTTCTTCTATGTGCCGATGTTTCAAGGAGCCTTTTACAGTTTTACCAACTGGACAGGATTGACTTATAACTACAAATTTGTCGGCTTAAACAACTTTAAGCTCCTCTTCATGGATCCAAAATTCATGAATGCGATTGGCTTTACCGCAATCATTACGATTGCCATGGTGGTTGGTGAGATTGCACTCGGGATCTTCATTGCGCGTGTCTTGAACTCTAAAATCAAAGGCCAAACCTTCTTCCGTGCTTGGTTCTTCTTCCCAGCTGTTTTGTCTGGTTTGACAGTGGCTTTGATCTTCAAGCAAGTCTTCAACTACGGTCTTCCAGCGATTGGGCATGCCCTTCATATTGAATTTCTCCAAACCAGTCTTTTAGGGACTAAGTGGGGAGCGATCTTTGCGGCTGTCTTTGTCCTTCTTTGGCAAGGGGTGGCTATGCCCATCATCATCTTCCTAGCTGGTTTGCAATCTATTCCAACTGAGATTACAGAGGCAGCAAGGATTGATGGCGCGACTAGCAAGCAAGTTTTCTGGAACATTGAATTGCCTTACTTGCTACCAAGTGTCTCTATGGTCTTTATCCTATCCCTAAAAGGTGGGCTGACTGCTTTTGACCAAGTCTTTGCCATGACCGGTGGTGGTCCAAACAATGCCACGACCTCACTTGGGCTTTTGGTTTATAACTATGCCTTTAAAAACAACCAATTCGGTTATGCCAATGCCATTGCCGTAATCTTGTTCTTCTTAATTGTAGTGATTTCGATCATCCAATTGAGAGTATCTAAGAAATTTGAAATTTAAGAGGAGAAGCATGATGAAACAAGATGAAAGAAAAGACCTGATTGGCAAATACATTCTATTGATTCTAGGATCGGTTCTGATTTTAGTGCCGCTCCTTGCTACCCTCTTTAGTTCTTTCAAACCCACTAAGGATATTGTAGACAATTTCTTTGGCTTTCCAACCAACTTCACATGGGACAACTTTAGCCGTCTCTTAGCTGATGGGATCGGAGGCTATTATTGGAACTCTGTCGTCATCACTGTCTTGTCTTTACTTGCAGTAATGATCTTTATTCCGATGGCAGCCTACTCCATCGCTCGCAATATGAGTAAAAGAAAAGCCTTTACCATCATGTATACCCTCTTAATCCTCGGAATCTTCGTACCTTTCCAAGTCATCATGATTCCGATTACGGTTATGATGAGTAAACTCGGTTTGGCTAATACCTTTGGTTTGATCTTGCTCTACTTGACCTATGCGATTCCACAGACCCTCTTTCTCTATGTTGGCTATATCAAAATCTCGATCCCAGAAAGTCTGGATGAAGCAGCAGAGATCGATGGGGCTAATAAATTTACAACCTATTTCCGCATCATCTTCCCAATGATGAAACCGATGCATGCGACAACCATGATCATCAATGCCCTTTGGTTCTGGAATGACTTCATGTTGCCACTCCTTGTCTTGAACCGGGATTCCAAAATGTGGACTCTGCCTTTGTTCCAATACAACTACGCAGGCCAATATTTCAACGACTACGGACCAAGCTTTGCCTCATACGTTGTCGGCATTATCAGTATCACCATTGTCTATCTCTTCTTCCAAAAACATATCATTTCAGGAATGAGCAACGGAGCAGTGAAGTAAGAAGAACTCATGGAATCTATAGTTTCTGACACAGAGGAAGGGTTCAACTTGTTGATAATTCTATGTAGAAAACAAGAAAGTAGTACTTAGTTTATCACAGTCTATATTAGTACGAGTTTGATAATAAACAGAGATTTAATACTCAATGAAAATCAAAGAGCAAACTAGGAAGGCTAGCCGCAGGTTGCTCAAAGCACAGCTTTGAGGTTGCAGATAAAGCTGACGTGATTTGAAGAGATTTTCGAAGAGTATAACATGAACTTGATTTACGAAGCCAAGTCATATAAGACTTGGCTTCAATTAGAAAAAGGAGAGTAATGATGCCAATTCAGAATAAAACCATGTTGATTACCTATTCAGATAGTCTGGGAAATAATCTTAAAGACTTATATGAGAATTTGGAAGAGTATTTTGGAGATGCTATTGGGGGAGTTCACCTTCTACCATTTTTCCCATCAACAGGTGATCGTGGATTTGCGCCAGTTGACTACGACGAAGTGGATTCAGCTTTTGGTGATTGGGAGGATGTTAAGCGTTTAGGTGAGAAATATTATCTTATGTTTGACTTTATGATTAATCATATTTCTCGTCAATCTAAGTATTATAAGGACTATCAAGAAAAACATGAAGCCAGTGAATTTAAAGATCTCTTTTTAAACTGGGATAAGTTTTGGCCAGAAAACCGTCCGACACAGTCTGATGTAGATTTAATTTACAAGCGTAAGGATCGTGCACCAAAGCAAGAGATTGTGTTTGAAGATGGGTCAGTGGAACATTTGTGGAATACCTTTGGTGAGGAGCAGATTGATCTTGATGTGACCAAAGAAGTAACGATGGAATTTATCCGTAAGACCATTCAGCACTTGGCAAGTAATGGGTGTGATTTGATTCGTCTAGATGCCTTTGCTTATGCAGTGAAGAAATTGGATACTAATGATTTCTTTGTAGAACCAGATATTTGGGATTTATTGGACAAAGTTCGAGATATCGCTGCTGAGTATGGGACAGAGCTCTTACCTGAGATTCATGAACACTATTCGATTCAGTTTAAAATAGCGGATCACGGTTACTATGTTTATGATTTTGCTCTTCCAATGGTGACACTTTATACTCTTTACAGTTCCAGAACAGAGCGTTTGGCTAAGTGGTTAAAGATGAGCCCAATGAAGCAATTTACGACGCTAGACACCCATGATGGGATTGGAGTGGTGGATGTCAAGGATATCCTGACAGATGAGGAGATTGACTATGCTTCAAATGAACTCTATAAGGTTGGAGCTAATGTCAAACGTAAGTACTCCAGTGCCGAGTATAATAATTTAGATATCTACCAAATCAATTCAACCTATTATTCTGCGCTTGGAGATGATGATGTCAAGTATTTCCTTGCACGATTAATTCAAGCATTTGCTCCAGGTATTCCTCAAGTTTACTATGTAGGTCTATTAGCAGGCAAGAATGATTTGAAATTATTAGAAGAAACTAAAGTAGGTCGAAATATTAATCGTCATTACTATAGCAATGAGGAAATAGCAGAAGAAGTCCAACGTCCTGTAGTGAAGGCCCTTCTCAATCTATTTTCTTTCCGTAATCGATCAGTAGCATTTGATTTAGAAGGAACTATTGACGTTGAAACACCAACAGCCCACAGCATTGTAATCAAACGTCAAAATAAAGATAAGTCCGTAACAGCAGTAGCAGAAATTGATCTGCAAAATCAGACTTATCGGGTAATTGAGAACGGAATTGAAGTAACATTTTGAAGACTTGATATGGTTGATAAAATAGGGTTTTTATTTTAGAAAACGTTTCCTTTGTTTTCAAATTGCTAAAAAAGTGGTACAATAAAGGGTAGCTTACTATTATCTGAATCAACTGATTTGGAGAGAAAGGATTCATTTTGAAATCAATAGGCTTTATTGAAAAGCTGAAAGGGTTGTCTAGTAAAGAGCTGATTTTATTGGGAATTATCCTGAGTATCTTTTTACCCTTTTATCTTTTTGTAGTTGTATTCTGTTTATATATTATCAGTTTAATTTTCACAGGAGACATGAAAAGTATTCTTCAGAAAATGGGGGAGCATCCGATGCTACTTCTTTTTCTTGGCTATAGTACTGTTATATCCGTTTTTGCACAAAATTGGATGGGAGTTGTGGCTTCAGTAGGAATTTTTCTATTTACTGTTTTCTTTTTGCATTATCAGTCGATTTTATCACATAAATTCTTTCGATTGATTTTGCAGCTCGTCTTGTTTGGTAGCGTTTTGTCAGCTGCTTTTGCGAGTTTAGAGCATTTCCAAATTGTGAAGAAATTCAACTATGCTTTTCTTTCACCCAATATGCAGGTCTGGCATCAGAATAGAGCAGAAGTGACCTTCTTTAATCCTAATTATTATGGAATTATTTGTTGTTTCTGTATCATGATTGCCTTCTATCTGTTTACAACGACCAAGTTGAATTGGTTGAAAGTATTCTGTGTGATTGCAGGTTTTGTTAATCTCTTTGGTTTGAACTTTACTCAAAATCGAACTGCCTTTCCTGCTATTATCGCTGGAGCAATCATCTATCTCTTTACGACCATTAAAAACTGGAAGGCCTTTTGGCTTAGTATTGGGGTCTTCGCGATTGGCTTGAGTTTCCTCTTTTCTAGTGATTTGGGAGTTCGGATGGGGACTTTGGATTCTTCTATGGAAGAGCGCATTTCTATCTGGGATGCTGGGATGGCCTTGTTTAAGCAAAATCCTTTTTGGGGTGAGGGGCCATTGACCTACATGCACTCGTATCCTCGGATAAATGCTCCTTATCATGAACATGCTCACAGTCTATATATCGATACGATTCTGAGTTACGGAATTGTGGGGACTATTTTATTAGTTTTGTCTTCTGTTGCTCCTGTTCGATTGATGATGGATATGAGTCAGGAGTCGGGGAAACGTCCGATTATCGGTCTTTATCTGTCTTTCCTTACAGTGGTTGCTGTACATGGAATTTTTGACTTGGCCCTCTTCTGGATTCAGTCAGGTTTCATTTTCTTACTAGTTATGTGCAGTATTCCGTTGGAGCATCGAACTTTGGTATCGGACATGACGGATTAAGTTTATAAGATTAAAATCTTCTATCTTGGGTAGGAGATTTTTTTACTGGGAAAAATTATTTCCAAATCGAAATAGTTGACAGTTAGAACGATGAGTGTTACAATTGTTTTATTCTTTTCGATATCGAAATAAATTGGAGGTGTTATGAAGGATAGTCATTTGCTAGCCCATCATATTCGTTTGTTGAATGGGCGGATTTTTCAAAAGTTACTGAGCCAAGACCCTGAAGCTCTTTATCGGAGTGAGCAGGGCAAGATTTTAGCGGTTTTATGGAATAGTGAAACTGGCTGTGCAACTGCAACAGATATTGCGCTTGCGACTGGGCTTGCTAACAATACACTGACGACGATGATTAAAAAACTAGAGGAACAAAATCTTGTAGCTATTAGTCCATGTGGAGAAGATAAGCGTAAGAAGTATTTGGTTTTAACAGAGTTGGGGCAGTCTCAGAAAGAAGTGGGGTATCGTGTCAGTCAGAAATTGGATACGATCTTTTACAAAGGATTTTCAGAGGAAGAAATTCGTCAGTTTGAAGCCTTTCAAGAAAGAATTTTGGATAATCTGAAAGAGGAGGAAAATGAGGTTTAAAATGGAGCAAATTAGCTGTTTATAAGTAAAGGCCACTTTCGACTTTGTTTTCCAACTCTTAGGACAAGGGAACTATGTGGTTAGCTATGGTCAGACTCAGATTGATGGAGTTGCCTATGCCCAGTACGATATCTTCCGTCTAGAAAACGGGAAAATTGTGGAACATTGGGATAATAAGGAAGTCATGCCTAAGGTAGAAGACTTGACCAATCGAGGGAAGTTTTAAATTGAGGATACAGAATGATTGAATACAAAAATGTAGCTTTACGCTACACAGAAAAAGATATCTTGAGAGATGTCAATTTACGAATTGAGAATGGCGAGTTTATGGTTTTAGTTGGTCCATCTGGATCAGGTAAGACGACCATGATTAAGATGGTCAACCGCCTCTTGGAACCGACTGATGGAAATATTTATATGGATGGCAAGCGTATCAAAGACTATGATGAGCGTGAACTTCGTCTTTCTACTGGTTATGTTTTACAGGCTATTGCTCTCTTTCCTAATCTAACGGTCGCGGAAAATATTGCCCTGATTCCTGAGATGAAGGGCTGGACTAAGGAAGAAATTGCTCAGAAAACAGAAGAGCTTTTGGCAAAGGTTGGTTTACCAGTAGCTGAGTATGGGCATCGTTTGCCTAGTGAATTATCTGGTGGAGAACAGCAACGGGTCGGTATTGTTCGTGCTATGATTGGTCAGCCTAAGATTCTCCTCATGGATGAACCTTTTTCAGCCTTGGATGCTATTTCGAGAAAACAGTTGCAGATTCTGACGAAAGAATTGCATAAAGAATTTGGGATGACAACGATTTTTGTAACCCATGATACGGATGAAGCTCTGAAATTGGCGGACCGTATTGCTGTCTTGCAGGATGGAGAGATTCGCCAGGTGGCGAATCCCGAGATGATTTTAAAAGCTCCTGCAACAGATTTTGTAGCAGACTTGTTTGGAGGTAGTGTTCATGACTAATTTAATTGCAACTTTTCAGGATCGTTTTAGTGATTGGTTGACAGCTCTATCTCAACATTTGCAGTTGTCACTTTTGACCTTGTTGCTGGCCATCTTTATAGCGATTCCTTTGGCTGTTTATCTTCGATATCATGAGAAGTTAGCGGATTGGGTCTTACAGATTGCAGGGATTTTCCAGACCATCCCGTCTCTTGCCTTGTTGGGGCTCTTTATCCCCTTGATGGGAATTGGAACCTTGCCAGCTTTGACAGCTCTAGTGATCTATGCGATCTTTCCGATTTTACAAAATACCATCACTGGACTCAAGGGAATTGATCCAAGTCTACAAGAGGCTGGGATTGCCTTTGGGATGACTAGGTGGGAACGTCTCAAGAAATTCGAAATTCCACTTGCCATGCCTGTTATGATGTCTGGAATTCGGACGGCGGCGGTCTTGATTATCGGTACGGCAACCTTGGCGGCCTTGATTGGGGCGGGAGGACTGGGGTCCTTCATTCTTTTGGGAATTGACCGTAATAATGCCAGTCTGATTTTGATTGGGGCCCTTTCTTCTGCAGTGCTTGCCATTGCCTTTAACTTCCTACTAAAAGTGATGGAAAAAGCAAAATTGCGGACGATTTTTTCTGGTTTTGCCTTGGTGACAATATTGCTCGGTTTGTCTTATAGTCCAGCTCTTTTGGCTCAAAAAGAGAAAGAGAACCTGATCATTGCTGGAAAATTGGGACCGGAACCAGAAATTTTGGCCAATATGTATAAGTTACTGATTGAAGAAAATACCAGCATGACTGCGACTGTTAAACCGAATTTTGGGAAAACAAGCTTTCTCTATGAAGCTCTGAAAAAAGGCGATATTGATGTCTATCCTGAATTTACTGGTACGGTGACTGAAAGTTTGCTTCAACCATCACCCAAGGTGAGTCATGAGCCAGAGCAGGTTTATCAGGTAGCGCGTGATGGTATTGCCAAACAGGATCATCTAGCCTATCTCAAACCTATGTCTTATCAAAATACCTATGCTGTAGCTGTTCCGAAAAAGATTGCTCAAGAATATGGCTTGAAGACCATTTCGGACTTGAAAAAAGTGGAAGGGCAGTTGAAAGCTGGCTTTACTCTCGAGTTTAATGACCGTGAAGATGGCAATAAGGGCTTACAATCAATGTATGGTCTCAATCTCAATGTAGCTACGATGGAACCAGCCCTTCGCTATCAGGCTATTCAGTCAGGTGATATTCAAATCACGGACGCCTATTCGACTGATGCGGAATTGGCGCGTTATGATTTGCAGGTCTTGGAAGATGACAAGCAACTCTTCCCACCTTATCAAGGAGCTCCACTGATGAAAGAAGCTCTTCTCAAGAAACATCCAGAGTTGGAAACAGTTCTCAATAAATTGGCTGGTAAAATTACTGAAAGCCAGATGAGCCAGCTCAACTACCAAGTCGGTGTTGAAGGCAAGTCAGCAGAACAAGTAGCCAAGGAGTTTCTACAAGAACAAGGTTTGTTGAAGAAATAGACTGAGAATGTCACACTCAACTTGGTTAAACGACCATATAGAAAAATGCTCAGACAATGTCGTCTGGGCTTTTTTGATTGTTGAAAAGATGAAAACTCAGTAGCCTAGAAATAAGGCAACTGAGCTCTACTCTGTATTCAATTTTTAGGAATGAGAAGGTCTAGATAAAACTGGACAACTTCTTGTTCTGTGAAATCTTGCCCTTTTTTAAGCCACCAGGTTAATGTCTCGATAAAGTTGGTTACAACTAAGTGTTGGAGATAAGAAGCAGGCAGACTTGGGTGAGCTTTTTTCAAATCCTCAGCCAGCATGGGATAGACGTGGTGCTCCAGCTCTCTCTGGAGTTGACGGAGGAAGTAGTCATTTTTGGAGAATAGTAAACTAGTGATATGGTCTTGATTTTTCTGAAAATGCAGAAAGAGGTGGGCGAGATAATCCTCGGTTGAAATGGACTCCTCTCTTTCAAAGAGGTGATGGAAGAGGTAGCGGCAAAGCTCGTCCAGAAGTAGTTCCTTGCTCTCATAGTGACAGTAAAAGGTGGATCGTCCCACATCTGCGAGATCAATGATATCCTGAACTGTAGTGGATTCGTAGCCCTTCTCGTTCAAAAGTTGTAGAAAAGCTTGATAGATGGCTTTTTTTGTTTTGCTGATACGGCGGTCAATATTAGTCATATGGACATTTGAGGCAAATTGTTCAGAACTGAATAAAGCTGACATTTTGCTTCTATCCTTTCTTTGAGTTTTA
>NZ_JAPVZJ010000027.1:0-16017 GCF_041432295.1 Streptococcus sp. 27098_8_109 | reverse complement strand
GGACAAAGAGTCTTTTTATTTTTCTAAGAGTAAATCTTTCAACGAAATCAAAGTGACTGCAATTAAAATCATTGCCATACCAAGAAAATCAATAGGATAAAATTGTTCATTCATAATTAGGAAGGCAAAGAAAACCGCCGAGATTGGCTCAATTGAAGCCAACAAACTTGACTTAACTGGTCCAATCAGACTGGCTCCTTTTAAGAACGCTGTATAGGCAAAGACAGTCCCGATAAGGATAATGCCCGCAAAAGCAAGGAAAAAATCAAGACTAGTCGGTATATTGGCCTGTAGAACCCCTGTAAAAGGAAGGGCGACTAAACCTGCTATGACCATTCCCACACCAATGAGCAAACTGCTCCCCCACTTCTTAATCAAGGCTATGGGCAAAATGATATACAGTGCGTAAGTCAGAGCAGAAAAGAGACCCCAGAACAGGCCTGCAGGTGTCATGGATAACTGGTCCAACTGCCCATGAGTTGCAATCAGGAAGGTCCCTCCAATGGCTAATATGATGGAAACTATCTCTCCCAGTGTCGGTGCCACCTTATCCTTGATACAGCTATAAATCAAAATCCCGACAGGACAAACATACTGAAGCACCGTCGCGGTTCCTGCATTGGTCTCCTGAATAGCAGTTAGATAGGCAAATTGATTGAGGAAGAGACCAATTAGAGCAAAAATGAGAAGAGACAGTAAACTCTTTCTATCATTTAAAAAGGCCAGCATTCTATCCTTTGCAGTAGCATAAGTCAAGACCATGAGAATCCCACCAGCGATTAAAAGACGCAAGTTGGTCAAAACCAGAGCCGAAATTCCGTGTGCCATCAGGTATTGGCCACTCGTTCCTGACAAGCCCAAAGCAATCCCAGCCACAACTGTTAATAGAGTCCCTTTTAAACTGTTTGACATGTCTCTCCTTACTCTTCTTTGCGAATCAAGTCCATCACTTGATTGCGGTCTACAATCCATTGAGCCCTCTCATCCTTTTCATAGGTACGATTCGATAGGAAAATAGCCGCTTCTTGCTTCTGGCGATTCCACATGATAAAGGTACCTGTATAGCCCGTATGGTCTAGCCAATCTCCTTCCAAATTCCATGCTAAAGAACGTTCCTTGTCATCCAAAGGAGAAAAATTTTGACTCAAATCTCTTGCAAAATCATCTGCTAAATAATGTTCTAAAAAGATTTGTAAATCCTTTACAGTAGAAAATAAACCAGCACTACCAGCATGTCTGCCCAGGAGACGAGCTTTGGGATCATGTACCATGCCTACCTCTACACCTCTAACCGTTGGAACAGCAAGCTCAACAGGTCCAAATTGGGTTTCCGCCATTCCCCAAGGTTTCCAGACTTGCTCCTGTAAAATCTCATCCAAGTCTTGATTAAAGATTCTTTCCAAAATAAAACCCAACAGCAAAAAATGGACATCCGAATAAAGAAAGGCTGGCTGACTTCGTCTCTTAAGATGAAACATCGCTTCCTTTAATTCAGGTGCTGTTAAAAGATCACGATTGGGAATAAAAGGATCAAGATCTGTAGCGTGGGTTAAGAGCTGGCGAATAGTGATGTCTGGATAATCACTCTCAGCTAAAAAATCTGTTACCGGTCTATCAATATCTAATTGACCTTTTTCCCACAAGAAGGTAAAAACAGTGCCAACTCCAACAACCTTGCTAACACTGGCTAGGTCGTAAACTAGTCCTGCCTCAGTATCCAAGCCATGTTCTGGGTCACTATGTCCTACATAGATCTCCGTCCATTGATGGTCCTTAAAATACGCAAAAGAGGCTCCGGGATAAATCCCTGCCTCGATTTGTTCTTCTATTTTTTTAATAATCTTGGTCCACTTCATACTTTTTCAAACCACAATTCAACATTATTTCTATCTTTACCAAGGAAGAATTTTTCAGACTTAGGAATAAAATATTCAGTAGACTCAAACTTCTGGCGAAGACTTGCTATATCTAGTTCATTGACCAAGAACTTGAGCATAGATAAGTCCCAAGTAGCCGTATTGTCCACAGTCAAATCTTGACCCTGAGCTGGGATAAAATCAAGTGATGTCCCAATTTCAGATACTTCCAAAAAACTATCTACATCCGTTGGGAGGTGTAATTCCATAGAAATTTCAAATTTACTTAAAGAAATTGACTCCAGATCTGTTTGAAATTCTGGCTTTTCTCCTACTTCTACTAGACTTGCTCTGTCATCTTCCGCATGAATCAAAATCAAATCATCTTCGGGTGAAAAAATCTCAAAAGCGTAGCCATTTTTACCTTTATATAATTGATGAATCGAATCTGTTTTAGCTAATAAGGCCTCGATTTCTAAGGGATTTTCTACCTTGACAATCAATCTAGCTAGTTTTTTTCTTCCCTCTACCTTACGAGTGCGCATACTTGGAGCTTCTTCTAAAACCAGCTTTTCTAAACCTGTTTGATCACCTAGTGACAGAAAGGCTGACTCTTCTAATAAGGCCTTCATGCCAAGGGTTTCAATATAAAATGTTTCATTTAATTTTCTATTATTAACTTTTAAAGTAGGAATAATCCGTACAATCTGATTTACATTCATAAATTCCTCCAACTCTTTTATTTTAAAGGATTTTAGAATTTTTTACAAGAAATTATGCTCAGATTTAGCTTTTTTTCGTAAAATTTCATCTAAAAAACCGAGGATTTCCTCGGTTTCAATTTCTTATAGGTAAAGGAATTTGAAGATAGCTACTGCGGCAATTGCTGCTGCGATCGGTGCTACTACTGGTACCCAAGAGTACCACCATTTTGAATCACCTTTGTGCTCACCAAGAACTGATTTTGGAAGGAAAGCATGAAGGAGACGTGGTCCCAAGTCACGGGCTGGGTTCAAGGCAGGTCCTGTAGGTCCACCAAGTGATGTTACCAAGGCCATAACTAGGAAACCTACTGCCAAGTGAGCAATTCCAAGACCAGATGTCATAAATGGTGCTACTTGTTCTTTAGCTTGGTCAAGTGCTGCTGTTACTTGTTCTTGAGGAATGGTTTGACCTTGAGTAGTTGCTTGTGCAACTTGAGCATTAATAGCCGCTTGTGCTTTTGATACTAGTTCAGCACCAAAGAAGTTTTTAGTCATTCCAAGAGCTGCAAAGAAAAGAACAAATGAACCAACAAACTCATTTACAAAACCATTAACAGTTGCTGCAAAATGTGATTCTTTTGTACCATTATCCAAACTTGAAATTGTTGAGAAAGTACCCAAGATGTTGTTTGGATTTTCAGTTTTCAAGTAGTATGGGCGGTGTGTTGCCACAACCAAGGCTTGACCAAAGATAGCACCCAAAACTTGTGCGATGATATAAGGCGCAACTTGTGCCCAAGGGAAGAGACCGCTGATCGCAAGTCCAAGAGTGAAGGCTGGGTTTATGTGGTTACCAGATACGTTACCAAACATCAAGGCCGGGATCATAACCCCCATACCGTAACCAACAGCGATAACGATCCAGCCACTTTGGTGACCTTTCGTACCTTTAAGTTCAACGTTGGCAACTGCACCATTTCCAAGAATGATCAAAATAGCAGTTCCCAAAAATTCAGTGGCATATTTAATTGCCCATGTGAAATCCATTTGATAGATTCTCCTTAAAATTTTTTAGACAATCCTTATTCTATCAATTTTTATATCTTTTAGCAACAGGTTTTCTAAAAGATTAACTGGGAAAACGCTTTTATTCAAGGAATTTAAAAAGACTTAACAAATAAAGCTTGTTAAGTCTTCATATCCTATTCTTGACGTTGTCCGAAATCAGCAATCATTTGCTCCATTTCTTGTCGACTCGGAGTTGTCAGCATATAAAGGTAATCTCCTTGAAGTTCCGCAAAGGCCGCTGGCATGATTTTTTTAACCTTGAACTGCTGGCTGTATTTAGCAAGCAAGTCCTCCTCAGAATAGACATAGTGAGCATTTGCACGACGTGATGTAGCCAAACAATACTGAGCTTCAAAGTCTGACACTGGAAACTCTTCTCCTGCGACAATAGCTGCATAGCCACGATAGAGATCCAAGGAATGAGCAAAATTATAAACATCAATGGTGAAACCACCAGCAGGACGATTATTGTACTCAATAGCGATGTAATCATCTCCCTCGCGGAAGAACTCGATATGGAAGAAACGTTCTTTCATACCAAATTCCTTGACAATCGCTTCCCCATACTTGCGAAGTTTGGGATCCATATCCTTGAGTACATAGTAAGAATTGTCCATCTTATAAATCATGAGATCAAGCGGTGTATAGGCGTAGTCAAAGGTTGTTGAAAAGACAATCTTGCCATCCTTGTCCACAAGCCCGTCAAAAGTACAGATTTCACTGGAAGTGACAAATTTCTCAAAGAAATAAACAGTTGAATGATCCCACTCAGTCTTGAAGTGATTGATATCGTCTTCTGTCTCAAGCTTAAAGGTTGCGGCTGCTCCCACTCCATTATCAGGCTTGGCAATCATTGGAAGACCGATTTCTTTCACAGCTTTATCAACATCTGCTTCCGTCTTGATAACAGCTCCAGGAACCACAGGGACACCTGCTTTTTTGAACAGTTTCTTCATCTCAGACTTAAATTTAGTCTTTTTGAGATCCTCTGGTTTGGCACCAAAAACATTGAATTGTTCTCTGAGTGTTGCGTCCAGCTCTAGCCAATATTCATTGTGAGACTCGATACGGTCAATTGGGCCATGTTTATAAAAGAGAAAAGCAACTGCACGTTTGACTTCGTCTACATTTTCAAGATTATCTACACGGAAGTACTCGGTCAGGCTATTGCGCAAAGGTTCATCCAATTGCTCATAAGGCTCTTGACCAATTCCCAAGACTGTGATGCCTTTATTGGCTAGTTCAATCGTAAACTGTTGAAAGTTTTGTGGATAGTAGGGAGAAATAACAAGGTAATTCATAGGTAACTCCTTTTATAGATACAGGTGTCCAAGAAAATAGGGCATTTGTTTACGCCACCATTCCCAATCGTGGGCGACATCGTGTCCCCATTCAGCAAACCAGGCTGGAATTTGTTTCTGGTCTAAGGCTTCTTTGAGCTTGTAAAAGGATGGCAAACCGTCTTGTTCCCAGGCACCAAGACCCGTACACAACACAATCTCTGCCTGACGGTAACGGTCAATAAACCAGCCGTCGTTCTGGTTCCAGATATAATCTACTGGCGAGTTTTGGTAAATAGCATCGTCATTGTAGTAATCTCCGACAAAGAAACGTGCGTCGTAGACACCACTGAGAGCAATCACCTTGGTAAAGACATCTGGATGTTGGAGGAAGAAATTGACAGCATGGTATGCGCCCATGGAGCACCCTGTCGTCATCATGCCATCAAACCAACCTGTCTTATGCTTGATAAAAGGAATGGCTTCCTCAATCACATAGCGTTCATAGGCACGGTGCATCTCTGCTTGGTCGTGACCATTTTTCCAAGTGGCCAACCAGCTCTCACTGTCAACACTAGATAGGGTAAAGAACTGAACACGGCCTTCCTCGATAAAGGAAGCACAGGCATCAATCATGCCAAAATCATAGTATTCGTTGTGACTCCCACCTGATGAAGCAAAGACCACAACTGGAATCCCAGCATGTCCATAACGGTTGAGATACATTTCACGGTTGAGGTGGCCACTCCAGTGGCTAAGGTTTTCAATATGCATTGGCTTTCTCCTTTCCTAACTTACCATTTCTCTGCAAAAAATCTCAGACAGTCTGGTAAATTTTCCGACCATGGAATCTCACTATGAATGGCACCAGACTGAACTTTCAAGACAAGATTATCCAGATGAACTCCCCCTGCTATCAAATCATGGTAATAGCGAAGTGACGAGTCGATATAGGCTTGTTTGATATTGCCAGCCATCAAGGTCTTGTCTGTGTCATCTGCTTCTTCTGTTCCAACATAGATAAAGATACGCTGATCAGGCGATAGTTTCTGGCGCTCGATATAACGGTTAAATGCTTCTTGGTGGAGCCAGTTTGCAGATGAAAAGACGCCTAGGCAACCAATTTGGTCTTGGTATTCCAAACCGATAAATTGGGTAATATTGCCTCCTAGTGAGGAACCAATCATAGCCGTATGCTGGCGGTCAGCTTTGGTACGGTAGGTCTCATCGATAAAAGGTTTGACCACATCCATGACAAACTCGGCATACTCTACACCTTTACCACCAAACTGCTGCCCCGGAATAGGAGATTCTTGGAACTTCCAGGCCGCATACTCATTCATCCGCCCCATACCATCATTGTCAATCGCAACGACAATCATGCGACTGATATCAGGATTTCGCTTAATAGCTGGAATAATCTTCCATGAGTGACCAATGAAAGACTCTTTGCTATAAAAAACATTTTGCCCGTCATGAAAGTAAACAACAGGATAGGAACGGTCTGTATCTTTCTCATAATCTTTAGGCAGAAGAACACGTACACGGCGTTCCTTACCTGTATAAGGAACCTTTAGTTTATGCTCTTTCATCTTTAAATAAAAGTAGGATTGATTCATTGTCAGAAAACTCTCTATATTCAAAATTTTATTTTATTATATCACAATTATAGAAAAAAAGTTAGTTTTGCTTCCACTTTTGGAATTAAAAACTAACTTTTTCATCTATTTTTCTAAATTCTTTTGGATTTTCTGATTAGAGAAGATTGTCAATCAAGTCATCGACTTCATCTTTTTCAGCCTGCGGTGTAATCTCAGTAATCATGATTCCAGCCACTGCTCGCTCTACTAATCCTTCAACATCCATACGAGCTTCATACTGCTCCGCATTCTTAATCTTAGGATTTGTTTTCGGACGATCTGGCGCAAAAATCGTACAGCAGTCTTCAAACGGTTGGATTGAAATGTCAAAGGTATCGATTTCCTGGGCGATGTCAATGATTTCCAACTTATCCATTGTCACAACTGGACGGATGATGGGAGTGTTGGTAACGGCATTGATAGCCTGCATGCTTTCGAGGGTTTGGCTGGCTACTTGTCCTAAACTTTCCCCATTGATGATAACTAAACCATTTCGTACCTCACGAATACGATCTGTAATCCGCATCATAAAACGACGGGTCAAGGTCATGAGATAGGCTTCTGGCGCCTTGGCCTTGATTTCCTCTTGAATCTCTGTAAAAGGAACTTCGATAAACTGGATATTGCCCCCAAACTTGGTTAATTTACGGGTCAAATCTTGGGCTTTTTTAAGAGCACCCGGACTCGTGTAAGGTGGGCTGGCAAAATGAACAGCCTCAATATCCACTCCACGCTTAAGTGCAAGATAACCTGCTACAGGTGAGTCGATCCCTCCTGACAACATGAGCATCCCTTTACCTGAAGTTCCAACTGGCAAACCACCAGCCCCACGAATGGTTTCATAAGAAAGATAGGCTGCTTCTTCACGGATTTCCACCTGAAGATTGATGTCAGGACTTTTCATTTGAGCTTGCACATTTGGAATGGCTTCGAAAACAGCACCTCCAAGTGTTTGATTGAGTTCACGACTATCCAACTCAAAGTTGTGGTCGCTACGCTTGCTAGAAATTTTAAATGTCATGCCATCCTTGTAGATGTCCTGCATAATCTCTTGGACAGCAGACTTCAGAACTTCTACAGATTTTTCAACCTTATAAACAGGGGAAAAGTTTTGAATTCCAAAAACTTGTTTGAGGGATTCTGCTACTGCTGTGTAATCTGCTCCATTGAGGTATGCATGGGCACGGTCACGATCTGCTGTTACCTTAACTTGGGGATAGATAGACAAAACGTCTGAAATATTATTGCGAAGTTTATTGATGAAACGCATACGGTTTTTGCCCTTGGTTGACAGCTCACCGTAGCGAATCATAATTTCTGAATACTGCATGAATGCTCCTATCTTACTTTTCTAGTTTGATTGTAAATCAATTTTAACTTGGTCAAAAACTGCTCAATCTGACTCATATCATTTTCAAGGTCTAGGCTTAAACGTACAGCTGACTGGGCCTTATCCTTGTCCACTCTCATGGCAATCAAAGTCCCTGCAGGCTTCCCTGCCTTGGATGAACAAGCAGAGGTCGTTGAGATGAAAATATCATAGTCTTCAAAGGCGTGAACGACGACTTCACCACGAACACCCTTGATTCCAAAAGTCAGGATATGAGGGGCAAAGTCTTCCTCATCTGAGAAGATAAAAATATCTGGGTAGTCCAGAATGGCTTGGCGAATCACTGCCTTCATCTGTCCAGTCTTGCTAGTAAAGATATCTAGCTTTTCCATAGACAAACGGAGAGCCTTGGCTGTCGCTGCAATTCCTGCCACATTTTCAGTTGTTGAACGATAATCACGCTCCTGACCACCACCTGTTAAAAGAGGCGTAATCTTCTTGCCAGACTTGATATAGACAAATCCAACACCTCGAACTCCGTGAAACTTGTGACTAGAGAAAGTTGCAAAATCCACTCGTTCTGTCAGATATTTTTCAGTCGGAATCTTGGCAAGTGCCTGAACAGCATCAACGTGGAAGGAAATAGTCGGCTTGTCTGCCAACAGTTCTGAAATAGCCTCAATGGGCTGGATAGAGCCGATTTCATTGTTTACAGCCATGACAGAAACGAGGGTCGTATCAGGTCTTATCAAATCTGCTAACGCTTCAACATCCACAAATCCTTTGTTATCAACTGGAGCAAAATCTACTTCAAATCCTTGAGATTTCAACCAGAGAGCTGACTCTTTGACTGCCGGATGTTCAATGGCTGATACGATGATGTGCTTGCCAAATTGAGCTTTTTCAAAGGCGACACCCTTGATGACCCAGTTATCTCCTTCTGTCCCACCAGAAGTAAAGAAGATTTCATCGCTTTTCTTACCGATTAAATCTGCAATCTGTTGGCGAGAAGCATCTAAGATTCGTGTTGCCTGGTCTCCCAAACGATGGAGACTAGATGGATTTCCTAAAATTTTTGAAGCGACCTGCATATAAGTTTCAAGGGCTTCAGGATAGGGCTTGGTCGTCGCCGAATTATCAAAGTAAATCATGTTTTCTCACGCTTTCTAAAATCACTCCTTCTATTGTATCATGAAACGGAGCCTGCGACAAGAAAGGGCAATTCCTCTTTTTTTAAGATTTTTTTAAAGAAATGCGGTATAATAAATTTTAATTAAAGGAGAGAATGTATGTCTAATTATCGTAGAACTTCAAAACCAAAAACAGAACACATCAAAAAAGGCTTTACAGTCTTTCAAAAAACCGTTGCTACTATCGGTAGTATCCTTGGCTTAATTACCGCAAGTATCACGATTATGAACGCCTTGGATAATAACAAAAATACTAAAAAAGAACCTACGACAAGCCAGACGACAACCATTGTCAAAGAAATTCAAAAGGAATCCCCTCAGGAAAACACTAGTCCCAATAAGGAAAATAACACTTCTCAAGAAAAAACACAGCAAGAGGAAACACCAAAAGCTAGCGTCAAGGAAGAGAAAAAAGAAGAGCAGAAAACAGCAACTCAGGACTCTACTACTCCTGCTCCTACTCCAAGTAAACCTGCTACTGAAAATGAAAAACAGTCCAATAGTCCAACTTCGGAAAATAAAACTAATCAATAATCACTAAAATAGCCTCCTTCCAAACTTGGAAAGAAGCTATTTTTTTATTGTTGTAAAACTTTTCTTGGTTTGGTACCTTCAGCTGGACCAATGACACCTGCCATCTCAAGCTCTTCCATGAGACGGGTCGCACGGTTAAATCCAACTGACAAACGACGCTGAATCATAGATGCGCTAGCTTTCTGAGTTTCGATTACCAAAGCCTTGGCTTCTTCAAAAAGCGGATCTCCACCAGTTTCACCATCTGAGAATTCACCTTCATTTTCAGAAACCTCACCTGGATCAAAACTCTCATCGTAGTCCGCATCTGCCTGAGCCTTGATAAAGTTTACGATGCGTTCAACATCATCATCCGAGATAAAGGATCCTTGGAGACGAACTGGATGATTTTCATCAATCGGTTTAAAGAGCATATCTCCTCGACCAAGCAGTTTCTCAGCTCCATTTTCATCTAAAATAGTACGGGAGTCTGTTCCTGATGAAACTGCGAAAGCGACACGAGATGGGACATTGGCCTTGATCAGACCAGAAATGACATCAACGGATGGACGCTGGGTTGCAAGAATCATGTGGATACCTGCAGCACGCGCCTTCTGTCCGAGACGAATGATGGCATCTTCCACTTCCTTGCTGGCCACCATCATGAGGTCAGCCAACTCATCTACAATCACAACAATGAGCGGTAGCGGAATCTGCTTATACTCAGATTGAGTATTAAACTCTTCTACCTTGGCATTAAAGCCTGCAATATTACGGACTCCTACCTTGGCAAAGAGTTCATAACGGTTTTCCATTTCATCCACAACCTTTTGCAGGGCCTTGCTGGCTTTGCGTGGATTGGTCACAACTGGAATCAAGAGATGAGGAATGTCATTGTAAACAGACAACTCAACCATCTTAGGGTCCACCATCATAAACTTGACCTGGTCTGGTCTCGCCTTCATGAGGATGCTAGCGATAATGCCGTTAACAGCTACTGACTTTCCAGAACCCGTTGAACCTGCGACTAGCAAGTGGGGCATTTTAGAAAGGTCAAAAGCTCTTGCGGTTCCATTAACAGCCTTTCCTAAAGGAATTTCCAAGAGATTTTCTGCTTTCGTTTGAGATTGTTCCCATAGTTCTCGGAAAGAAACTGTCGCAATCTCAGAGTTAGGTACTTCAATTCCGACTAAGGATTTCCCTGGGATAGGTGCTTCGATTCGGACATCCTTGGCCGCCAAGGCTAGAGCGAGGTCATCTGCTAGATTGGAAATGCGATTGACCCGTACACCGACTGCTGGCTTGACTTCATACTTGGTCACTGACGGCCCAATTTCAGCCCGTTCAACCGTTACCTTAATACCAAAACTAGCAAAAGTTTCTTCTAGGATTTTGATGTTTTCACGAACGATTTTCTTCTCTTTCGACTGGTCTTTTGGTTTATCTGGGGCAAAGAGTTGTAAGCTTGGAAGTTTGTATTCAAGGGCTTCCTTTGCTGAAAAATCGACCTGAACATCTTCGTCATCAGAGCCATCTCCCTGTTCAGTGAATTCAAGTTCAGCTTGAGGCAAGATGATCTCTGGTTCTACCCACTCTTCTTCTGGAACAGGTGGAACGTCAAGCACAACATCTTCTGTAAGAATTTCACCCGTTTCCATATCAACAGGAGGCATATCGAGTAAGGCTTTTTCAGCCTCTTCTTTTTCTAATCTAGCCTCTTCCTCAGCCTTTTGACGAGCTTTTTCTTCTTGTTTGACAAAGCGTTCCTCTTTTCGACGCTCATGCCCTTCTCGCCATTTGGCAAAGCCTCTACTGAAAAATTCAGCAATATCGTAAACAGACCAAGGACTGACTAGGAGAGCACCCACTAAAATCAAGATAGAACCAATAAAGTAAGTACCGATATTTGAGAAGAGAAAGGCTGTTGGCACATAGAGTCCAACACCAATCAAGCCTCCACCAGCAAAACTGGTCGTTCGAAAACCAGTCAAATCAGTCACAACCTGAGCCATGGTTCCTTTTAAGACCGACTTGTCCAAACCATATTTCCAAACTAAGTAGGCCTCAAAAATCAAGAGCAAACCTGCAAATATGGTGAAAAAGCCAGATAGGAGCCCTTCCTGTTTTCGTATCCACTTGAAGAAGAAGAGATAGAGCAGGATACCAAATATTGCCAGATAAGCTAGGCTACCCACCAGCAAGCGAATGAAATTGTAAAGGGTTATACCTGCAGCCCCTAATTTGAAGGCTGCGAAAATCAATAAAAGCGCGATTCCCAACGAAATCAACATTCGTTGAATCGCTTCTTTTCTTTCGAGTTCTGCTTTAGACGGTCTCCGTCTTGTTTTACTTGTATTCTTGTTTGCCATTCTTCTATTATACCATATTTCACAAGCATTTCGGAAAGAGAAAAAGACTGCACCAAACGGTCCAATCTTTTCATTTTATATCTAATACTCAATGAAAATCAAAGAGCAAACTAGGAAGCTAGCCGCAGGCTGTACTTGAGTACGGCAAGGCGATGCTGACGTGGTTTGAATTTGATTTTCGAAGAGTATAAGTTTTATGCTTGGGGTTTACGTAGATAACCATAGACCACACCACTTACAATTGCTCCAATCAAGACAAAGACTAGGTAAAGAAGGGCATTTGAAGTAAGAGCGATGACGAAGATTCCTCCGTGTGGCGCCATGAGTTTGATACCTGCAAGACCAACGAGTCCGCCTGCTACTGCAGAACCAAGGATAAAGCTTGGGATAGCACGAGCTGGGTCAGCGGCACCAAATGGAATCGCTCCCTCAGTAATAAATGACAAGCCCATGATGATGTTTGTCAAACCAGAGTTGCGTTCTTCCTTAGTAAATTTATCTTTAAAGAGAAGAGTTGCGACAAAGATTGCAAGTGGTGGCACCATTCCTCCAGCCATAACTGCTGCCATAGCAACAGAACCACCTGAAGAAACAGTTGCTGCAAGCGTACCTGTACCAAAGACATAGGCAGCTTTGTTAACTGGTCCACCCATGTCAACAGCCATCATTCCACCAAGGACGATACCAAGAAGGACAGCTGAACCGCCTCCAAGACCGCCTAGGAAGTCATTCATAGCAGTGTTGATTGCTGCCATTGGGATGTTAACAGCTAGCATGACAAATCCAGTCAAGATTGTTCCAAGAAGTGGCAAGAGAAGGATTGATTTTGCACCTTCAAGTGAACGAGGAACTTTAACGTATTTCTTGATAGCAAGAACTAAAGCACCTGCGATAAATCCACCAACAAGGGCACCTAGGAAACCAGATGAGACACCTGCAAGAGTTGAAGTTGCTTCACCACCTGCTGCATAAGGGATTTTACCAAAGGCAAAACCTTCTTTAGCAATAGCACCAGCCACAAAACCCGCTACCAAACCTGGTTTTTCAGCGATAGAGTAGGCAACATAACCTGCAAAGACTGGGAGCATCAATCCAAAGGCTGCACCACCAATTTTCATGAACATAGAAGCTAACTCATGGTAAGAACCAAGATTGCCAAGGTTTTCATTTGGAACACCCAAAGCACCGTCAATCAAGAAGGCAAGGGCAATCATAATACCACCGCCAATAACAAATGGCAACATTTGTGATACACCACTCATCAAGTGTTTGTAGAAGGCACCACCAAGGCTTTGTTTTTCGTTAGAGGCTGTTGCAGCTTTGGCTCCATTAGCGGCACGGTAGACTTCAGCATCTCCTGAAAGAGCCAACTTAATCAACTCTTCTGTCTTACGGATACCGTCAGCAACTGGACGATTGATTAATGGTTTACCGTCGAAACGATCCATTTCAACTGCCTTGTCTGCTGCGATAATAACAGCTTTAGCCTTACGGATGTCTTCAGCAGTTAGTTGGTTTCCAACACCGCTAGCACCGTTAGTTTCGACCTTGATACCAACCCCCATTTCAGCAGCCACTTTTTGAAGGGCTTCTTGGGCCATGTAAGTGTGGGCAATACCTGTTGTACAAGCTGTAACAGCTACGATGAAGTCATCAGAGTCATTTGCAGGAGCTTGAGCTGGCTCCTCAGATTTTTCTGAAGCTTGGTCAAAAAGTTCGATAACTTGGTCAGCTGATGTTACTTGACGAAGTTTGTCAGCAAAACCATCTTTCATCAAGTATTGAGACAATTCTGCCAAGGCTGCCAAGTGAGTGTCATTGGCACCTTCTGGAGCCGCAATCATGAAGAAGAGATCAGTTGCTTGCCCGTCCAAGCTCTCATAGTCAACACCCTTGTTTGACTTAGCAAAGAGAACCGTTGCTTCTTTGACAGCAGCATTTTTGCTGTGAGGCATAGCGATTCCGTCACCCAAACCTGTAGAAGTCAAAGCTTCACGTGCCAAAATACCTTCTTTAAATGTTTCAAAATCTGTCACATAACCGTGATCTACCAAACTTTTAATCATTTCTTCGATGACAGCTGTTTTTTCAGTTGCCTGCAAATCCAGCAACATGACATCTTTTCTCAATAGGTCTTGAATTTTCATCGTTTTTCTACCTCAACTTTTTCATATGTTTCTTTAATAAATTCTGCTGTTGCCAAGTCATCCGAGAAGGTAGTTGCCGTTCCACAAGCAACTCCCCATTTGAAGGCTTCTACTGCGTCTTTTGATTTGACAAATTCACCTGTAAATCCAGCAACCATAGAGTCACCAGCTCCAACTGAATTTTTGACTGTTCCCTTGATAGGTTTTGCGAAGTAAGCTCCCTCAGATGTGACAAGAAGAGCACCGTCACCAGCCATAGAAATAATGACGTTTTGAGCACCTTTAGCCAGTAACTCACGAGCGTATTTCTCAATTTCATCTAAACTTTCGAGTTTCACTCCAAAAATCGCTCCAAGTTCATGATTGTTTGGTTTGACCAAAAGTGGCTGGTAGTCCAAACTATCAATCAAGGTCTGTCCTTCAAAATCACAAACGACTTGCGCACCAGTCTTGCGTGTCAAGGCAATTAGATCCTTGTAGATGGCATTGCCTAGATTTTTAGTACTTGAACCTGCAAAGACAACTATATCTTCTGCTGTCAGACTAAATAAAATAGCTTTCAATTCTTCTAGCTGATCCGGCTCAACAGTTGGACCAGTCCCATTGATTTCTGTCTCTTGGTCTGCTTTGATTTTAACATTGATACGAGTATCTTCTGATACTTGGACAAAACGTGTCTCGATTTCTTCCTCTGCTAAAGTATCTGTGATAAATTTACCAGTAAAGCCTCCGATAAATCCCGTCGCAGTATTGGGTATATCCAAACGTTTCAAAACACGACTGACATTGATTCCTTTCCCTCCAGCAAACTTATCATCACTGTCCATACGATTGACACTACCGACTTGGACTTGGTCCAAACGAACGATATAATCAATAGATGGATTGAGTGTGACTGTATAAATCATACTTCTATTACCTCCGTTTTCTCCTTAATAGCCTGCAAGAGCTCATGCCCTTGACTTGTGATAACAATAGCTCGTTTGAGTGGTGCTACTTTGGCAAAGCAAGTTTGTCCAATTTTTGACGAATCCACCAAGACATAGGTCTGTTTGGCATTCTCTAAAATAGCACGCTTAACAGCTCCCTCCTCCATATCAGGAGTCGTATAATAGCCATCGTCCACACCATTCATTCCGATAAAGGCACGGTCAAAGTGCAATTGGTTAATCTGGTTAAGAGCAACGCCCCCTATGCTAGCATCTGTCGCCATCTTGACACTTCCTCCAACCATGACAGTTGGAATCTGCTTTTCAACCAACTGAGCAGCATGGTGAATCGAGTTGGTCACGACTGTAACATTCTTATTGCCCAATTCATGAATCAAAAAGGCAGTTGTTGTTCCAGCATCGATAAAGATGACATCTTGTTCCTTGATGAGAGAGGCCGCCTTCTGAGCTAACAACTTCTTCTCTTGAAGGTTTTTGACAGATTTTTCTTGAATGGTTTCTTCTTCCTGCAAGGAATGGGGCAATTCTGCTCCACCATGTACGCGACGAAGCTTGTTTTCTGCTTCCAACTCATCCAAGTCTCTTCGAACCGTTGATTCTGACGTTTCTAGCAAACTAACTAATTTCTCTAGAGAAACTACATGATGTTGATTTAACTCCTCTAAAATCAGTTGTTTCCGCTCTGTTTTTAACACTGAATCACCTCCTGTTATCGTTTACACTATTCATTCTATCACACTTTCTTTCAAAGTCAAGCATTTTTTATCATTTTCTTTCATTTTCTGTCACTAACTCCTTAACTTTAAATAAATTTGCAAGAAAGAAGGCTTTATGGTAGACTAAGTTAGTAAACAATGGAAGATTACTCAAGAGGCTTAAGAGGCCGTGTTGGAAACGCGGTAGGCGTGTTAAAGCGTGCGTGGGTTCGAATCCCATGTCTTCCGTTTATTTTAAAAAAGATACCCAAGAA
>NZ_JAPVZJ010000026.1:0-19764 GCF_041432295.1 Streptococcus sp. 27098_8_109 | reverse complement strand
AAAGGAAATTACGGCTATCGTCGCATGACTCTAGAATTACGAAATCGTGGCTTCGTAGTGAACCATAAGAAGGTGCAGCGTCTGATGAAAGTACTTGGTTTAACGGCTCGAATTCGCCGTAAACGGAAGTATTCTTCATACCAAGGAGAGGTTGGCAAGAAAGCAGATAATCTTATTCAACGTCAATTTGAAGCAACCAAACCAATGCAAAAGTGCTACACAGATGTGACAGAATTTGCCATTCCAGCAAGCAGCCAAAAGCTTTATTTATCACCAGTTTTAGATGGCTTTAACAGAGAAATTATCTCCTACAATCTTTCTACTTCGCCGAACTTAGTACAAATGAAAGCTATGCTAGAACAAGCCTTTACAGAGAACCATTACGAAAATACAATTCTCCATAGTGATCAAGGATGGCAATACCAACACGATTTTTATCATCATTTTTTAAAGAATAAGGGAATCCAACCATCTATGTCACGTAAGGGAAATAGTCCAGATAACGGTATGATGGAATCTTTCTTTGGCATTCTTAAGTCTGAAATGTTTTATGGTTATGAGAATACGTTTCAGTCACTTGAACACTTGGAACAAGCTATTGTAGACTATATTGATTACTACAACAACAAACGAATTAAGGTAAAACTAAAAGGACTTAGCCCTGTACAATACAGAACTAAATCCTTTGCTTAAATTAATTGTCTAACTTTTTGGGGTCAGTACAGAGCTCAGTACTCCAACTTTTTTTATTAAAATGTTTGGCGTTTTGCTTTACGTTCTGCACGACCGCGAGCACGATTTTCAGCGCGCTTGGTTTTGCGGCGCTTTTCATCAACCGCCCATTGAATTTTCTTCTTATAACCTGGTTTGACTTTTTTCTTTTTCTTTTTAACCAAACCAATCATTTCGATATCAAGCTTATCCTGCTTCTTTTCACGGTTTGCACGACGATCACGGTCATAGGTATCTTGGAATTCTCCATCTTTTACCATCTTCGGAGTAAATTTAATTCCTAATTTCTCCAACTCACGGATATCCGAGTCATCGCTTGGCTGATAAAGGGTAATAGCTGTACCTGGTAGGCCATTTCGTCCAGTACGACCAACACGGTGAACAAAGAAGGACAAATCTTGCGGAATAGCATCATTGATGACATGGCTGACACCTTCAATGTCAATTCCACGCGCTGCCAAATCTGTTGCGACAATATACTCAAAATCCAGATTTTTCACCTGGTTCATGATACGTTTGCGCTCACGAGGGGCAATACCCCCATGGATTTTTGCCACCTTCAAGCCTTGAGCAGTCAGATATGAATACAATTCATCAGCACGCGTTTTAGTGTTAACAAAAATCATTGCCAAATACGGTTGCATCAACTGAGTCAACTGGTAAATTTGAGCATTCTTGTCACGTCCCTTTGTAGAAATCAACCAATTATCAATGGTATCAGAAATGACCGTTTTGGTCTTGATTTTCTCCATAACAGGATTTGACAAGTATTTTTTCAAGAATGGTTGCAGTTTTTGTGGGATAGTCGCTGAGAAGACCATGAATTGCAAGTCTTTTGGAAGGCTTCCAGCAATCTTATCAACAGTTTCCAAGAATCCCATATCCAAGGTCATATCTGCCTCATCGACCACAAAGGTCTTAGCCTTGTGAATAGCTAGGTCACCAGACTTAACTAAGTCATAAATACGGCCAGGCGTTCCGATAACAATATGAGGCTGGTTACTTGCCAATTTGTCAATCTGGCGAGCCTTATCTGTACCACCCACATAATTAACCACACGAATTTCTACCTCTGAGTGGGCTGCAATCTGACGGGCTGCTTGGTAAATTTGAGTAGCTAATTCACGGCTCGGTGCAGTAATGACTGCTTGAACACTATCGCTGGTTTCATCTAATTGCTGGAAAATCGGCAATAGGAAAGTGTGAGTCTTACCCGAACCTGTTTTTGATTCTCCAACCAAATCTCGGCCTGCCAAGACAATGGGAATCAACTTATCTTGTACCTCTGTTGGAGTTATAAATTTCAACTCCTCCAAGGCTTCTCTAATATAGTTTTTAAATTGAAATTTCGTAAATGACATAATATCCTCGATTCTATCTATCCTATCAATTATACCACATTTTATTCCATTTCAGTAGTCTCACTTATTTAGGCTATTTCCAGCACCTTTTCTAGTCAGAAAAAGGCTGGAATTTGTGAATCCCAACCTCTTTTCAGTCCTTATTTCCAGTTTAAAATAGCATTCAAGCCATAGTGATCACTAACTTGCGGACCCTTGTTACCATCAAATACGACATGTAAATTTTCCACCTCTAACTCTTTGGTAGTAAAAACATAGTCGATTCGAAGGGGTTCTGTATTCCCCTTCCAGCCATCAATTTCTGGTGGAACGGTATAGCTACCGCTTTTCTCTTGAGCAACTTCAAAAGCGTCTTGTAAGCCTAATGGACTAGCTAAAATAGCTTGGTAACCTTCCTGACCTGCTGGATTGTTGAAATCTCCAGCCAGCAAAAGTGGCTTGTTCAATTCTTTCAAGACAGCCTCAAATCGCGCCCATTCTTCTTGGAAACCTTTATCCCACCAAGAAAGGTGGACACTGGCAACTGCAAGGTCCTTGCCATCAACTACAGTTTCAGCCAGGGCGACACGGCGAGTATGATAGTCTGTTGGATCATCCACATCTGAAACCAAAATTTCTCTTGCTTCAATAGGTGTTTTAGACAAGATAGCCACACCTTCATGGTAGCGGTCATAACCAATATGGTTATAGGCCCAAGTCCAGTAGTAATCTTTCCCTTGCTCTGACAACTTTTCAACCAAAAGTCTAACATAATGGTCTTGGTGAATAGGCTCAGCTGCTGGCAAAGCTTGATAAAGGTCATTAACCTCCACCACTGGCGAAGTGATCTCCTGATTGATTTCTTGGAAACAAATCAAATCATAGTCTTTTTCAAGAATATCCTCAAGCAAAATCTGGAATTTTTCCTCTGCTTCTTTCTCCATCCAACTGTGAGTATTGAGTGTTAAAAATTTCATTCTTTTCTCCCAAAATAAGAGGTTGGAATACAGCTTCCAACCTCAAGTATATTACAATTCTACTTTAGCAACTGCTGTTTTAGCTGCAAGAGAACCTGTTTTTTCTAATTTAACTGATTTAATTGCATCACCATTTGTGAAGACAACTACTGTTGAAGTTTCACGTCCTGCTGCACGGATAGCATCCAAGTCAGCTGTGACAAGAAGATCTCCTGCTGCAACTTTTTGTCCTTCAGCAACATGAACTGTAAATGGTTTACCTTCAAGACTTACTGTGTCCAAACCAATGTGAACCAATACTTCAAGACCTGGTTCAGTCACAATACCAAGAGCATGTTTTGTTGGGAAGATGCTTGATACAGTACCTGAAACTGGAGATACAATGTTTCCATTTGCAGGTTCTACTGCAAATCCATCACCCATCATTTTTTGAGCAAATACTGGATCTTTTACTTGTTCCAAAGCAACAACTTGACCGTCTGCTACTGAGTAAACTTCCTCAGTAAGACCTTTGAAGTGAACAGTGTTTTGTTGTGCTTCAGTCATTTGGCTTGGAAGAGTTTCAGGAATGATTTCACCTGAATCAAGGATATCTTGGATATCAGATTTCAATACGTCTGCTTTTGGACCGTAGATAGCTTGAACTCCTTGTCCTTTCATGACAAGACCCATAGCTCCTTCTGCTTTCCATTGTTCTGCATCACCGACTTTGTCAGCATCTTTTACAGTTACACGAAGACGAGTCATACATGCATCAACATCAACGATGTTTGCACGTCCACCAAGAAGGTTAATAATGTTTACAGCTTGAGAGCCTGCTGCAACTTTCACTTCGCTACTAGCTTCTTCTGAACCTTCAGCAGTTTCATAATTTCCGTTACGTCCTGGAGTTGCGTAGTTGAATTTTTGAATCATGAAGTTTGCGATAAAGTACATGATTACGGCAAAGAGAACAGTTACCCAGATAAAGTTAACGATATCCATACCAATACCAGCATTAATTGCTAGTGGTGTACGAGTCAAGAATTCAATTGAACCGAATGAGTGGACACGTAGGTTTACTACGTCAGCCATAGCGAAGGCAGCACCTTGAACAAGTGAGTAAACAAGATACATAGGTGTTGCTACAAACATGAACATGTATTCGATTGGTTCAGTAACCCCTGTCAAGAATGTTGCAAGAGCTGTCGCAATCATCATACCTTTATATTGATGTTTCTTATCAGCATCGACATTACGGTAGATAGCAACGATCATACCCATCAAGATACCGAATGAACCGATCATTTGTCCAACTTTGAAACGAGCTGGGTGAACAGTATCTAACAATTGTTGGTAGTGACTTGCATCTGTACCTTTAAGGTTAACAAGGTCTGTTACCCATGCAAGCCATAGTGGGTCTTGACCAAATACTTGAGTACCTTTAGCTGCACCAGTTAAAATGTCATAAGTACCACCAAGAGCTGTGTAGTTCATTGGGATAGTCAACATATGGTGAAGACCAAATGGCAAGAGCAAACGTTCCAAAGTACCATACAAGAATGGTGCAAGGATTGGAGCAGTTTCTTGTGAGTTGGCAATCCAGATACCAAAGCTATTGATACCTGTTTGAACTACTGGCCAGAAGGCAGCAAGTAGAATTGCAGCGATTGCTGAACGAAGAATAACTACAAATGGTACGAAACGTTTCCCGTTGAAGAATGAAAGTGCATCAGGAAGTTTACGGAAGTTGTAGTATTTATTGTAAGCAGTTGCCCCTACAAAACCTGAGATAATCCCTACAAACACACCCATGTTCAATGCTGGAGCTTCAAGAACACTAATGAAGTAATCAGCAACTTTGATTGAACCACCAAAGAGAGTTGTGACCATAGCATCTGGATTTTTCAACATATCTCCTGATACACCAAAGATTGTACCAGTGATACGGTTAATCAAGATGAAGGCAAGACCAGCGGCGAAAGCACCACCAGCACGTTCTTTAGCCCAGCTTCCTCCAATTGCTAGGGCAAACAAAATGTGAAGGTTACCGATAACCCCCCAACCAATTTGCTCAAGAATTCCACCTGTAACTACAAGTGGTGCAAAAGTTGGGTTAATCATTACGATAGACTTACCGATTGAAATCATCAAACCAGCAGCCGGCATAACCGCGATAACCACCATCAAAGCCTTACCGAATTTTTGCCAAAACTCGAAAGACAAGACATTTTTGAATGTATCTTTCATCATTCAAATCTCCTTTATTTTTATTTAGGCAAACGTTTTACGAAAACGTTTGCACTTTCTATAATTCAATTATACCACTTTAATTTTTTTTTGTAAAGGCTTTTATAAAAAAAAGTAGACTTTTTTCTAAAATTTTTGTAGTAAAAAAGGAGATATTAAAATCTCCTCAAATATACTTCTATTTTAGATTTTCAGGAATCGGCGCATTGAAATTCCTGATCCGATTGAACCGATAAAAATTCCAATCACAAATAATAAGGCAATCATCAGTGGACTGAATACTTCTGGTGATATCATTGAAAGGTTCTGACCAACCAATGACTTATTAACAGATTGGTAAACCATTTTATAGACAATAAATACCAGAACTGATGGAAGTGTTGCTCCAAGCAAACCAATGAAGGCACCTTCAAGCAAGAAAGGTCCGCGGATATAGCCATTCTTAGCACCTACTAAACGCATGATTTGAATTTCACGGCTTCGTGAAATAATGGTGATACGTATAGTATTAGAAATCAAGAACACCGCAATGAAAATCAATAATCCAGCGATAACTAGTCCCCAAACACGAATAAATGAGGCTAACTTAAACAAGCGTTCTGTATTAGCACCACCATCTTGAACTTCTGATACACCTTCGATTTTTTTAGCCTCTTCTGCTACTGTCTTTACATCACTTGGTGTATTTGTATCAACGATATATGCATCATAGAGAGGATTGGCATCGCCTTCAAAGATTTTCCAGTTGTCCCCCATTGTTTCTGTCAACTTTTCATATTGTTCTTCTTTACTTGAAAACGTAACACTTTTAACGGTTGACATACCTTTCAAAGCATCATATACCTTATGGTAGTCGTTATTTGTAACAGTTTGACCTTCTTTTTCAATGGTCTCACTATTATCAGCTACGTCCTTACGAATGTATACCATTACTCGGACATTATTTTCGATATCTGTAGCTAGTTTAGCCGTATTAAAGATAACAGATGCAAATATTGCAACCAAGGTCAAAGTAATCATAACTGAACTAACAGCAGCTACTGTCATCCAGCCATTTCGTTTCAAACTTTTTAACGATTCAAATAAATGACGAAAAAATCTACTAATCATCGTATCCATATTCTCCTTTAGCTTCGTCACGAACGACACGGCCATTTTCAATGGCAATGACACGGTGGCGCAAGGTATTTACAATCTGACTGTTGTGGGTAGCCATCAAGACAGTTGTACCTTGGAGATTGATGCGTTCCAGCAAGTTCATAATTTCCCATGAATTATCTGGGTCCAAGTTTCCTGTTGGTTCGTCCGCAATCAATACTTTTGGATTGTTTACAATGGCACGTGCAATTGCAATCCGTTGCTGTTCTCCCCCTGAAAGTTCATTTGGGAAAGAACGAACCTTATGCTTCAATCCAACCAAGTCTAAGACTTCCATAACACGTTTTTTGATATTACGGCGACTTTCTCCAATTACCTCCATTGCATAAGCAATATTTTCATAAACGGTTTTCTTTGGTAACAGTTTATAATCTTGGAAGACAACCCCAACACTACGACGTAGGAGAGGAACATCTTTCTTTTTAATTTTAACCAGATTAAAACCAGCAACAGATAAGCTTCCTTTTTCGATTTTTACTTCGCGATACAAAGAACGAATAAAGGTTGATTTCCCAGCTCCTGAAGGTCCTACGATGTAAACAAATTCCCCTGGTTGAACGCTTACCGAAACACCACGTAGGGCAGTCGTTCCGTTGTCGTATTTTTTGACGACATCTCTCATTTCAATAATTGACATGTGAGTTCCTTTCTATCTTAGCTGATTCTCCACTTGAGATAGGCATCAATAAAACCATCTAGGTCTCCATCCATAACCTTATCTACTTGTGCAACTTCAAAGCTAGTTCGGTGATCTTTTACCATAGTATATGGCGTAAAAACATATGAACGGATTTGGCTTCCCCATGTGATTTCCTTTTTCTCACCCTTGAGGGAATCAACTTCCGCTGCTTTCTTTTCTTGCTCCATTTGATAGAGCTTAGCCTGCAACATCTTCATGGCACGATCTCTATTTCCATACTGGGTACGATCGACCGTTGACTGGACAACAGTCCCAGTTGGAATGTGTGTTAAACGTACACCTGTTGAAACCTTATTGACGTTTTGTCCACCAGCACCACCTGAACGGAAGGTGTCCATCTTGATATCATCTTCACGGATTTCCACTTCAATGGTATCATCCAACTCTGGCATCACTTCTACAGATGTGAAAGAGGTATGGCGACGTTTAGCAGAGTCAAATGGTGAAATTCGCACCAAACGGTGTACCCCCATTTCTGACTTGAGAAGACCATAGGCATTAGGTCCTTCAAATGATAAGGTTACTGACTTGATACCAGCTTCATCTCCTGCTTGGTAATCCAATACTTCCACTTTAAAGCCTTTAGCATTTCCATAGCGAGTGTACATACGAAGCAACATATCACCCCAGTCCTGAGCCTCAGTACCACCGGATCCTGGATGGATTTCCAAGATGGCATTATTATGGTCATAAGGTTCTGACAAGAGCAAGGTCATCTCGTAACTGGTCATCATCTTATCAAGTTCTGACAACTGTTCAACCAATTCTTCATGTACCGACTCATCTTCAGCTAAAAAGTCTAATAAAATTTCAACTTCATCCTGCAACTCTTCCATCTTATGGAAAGTATTGTAAGTGTTTTTTAATTCATTTAATTCTTGCGACGTTTTTTGGGCCGCGATATTATCGTTCCAAAAATCAGGTTCTGTCATCTTGTTTTCCAAGATAGCAATCTCTTCCTCTAAACCTTCGAGGTCAAAGAGACCCCCTGAAAGAAGCTAATTTTTCACGATTTGCGTCAATTTTCTGACGAATTACTGAAATGTCCATAAATACTCCTTTTTTACATTATTTCATTATAGCATATTTTATCATTTCTTTCCATCTTTTGCTCTACTCCTCTTTTCATGAAAAAAGAAGCCTTTCGGCTTCCCTTTTTACAAGACTTTTGCTGAAGTACGAGTAATCTCTTCTACTTGAATATTCTCTGATTCAAATTTTTCTTTCAAGGCTGGTAAATCAATTGATCCATCGATTTGAACTTCGATAATGACCTTACCATCCTTACGCGGAATATTGACTGTATGAGAGATATTCAAATTTTCTTCTACAATCAAAGAAACAATCTTTCCGAGTACACCAACTTCATTTTCCGTAACAAAGCGTACACGAATCCCTTCTTCGCCATAACCTGCGATTTCAAGAAAGGCTTGGAAAACGTCACGGTCCGTAATAACCCCATAGACTTGATGGTTATCTACGACAGGAAGAATACCAATCTTGTTTTTCAACATCAGATAAGTTGCATCCTCTAGACTCGCATAGCCTGAAACAGTGACAACATCACGAATCATCACATCTTTTACTTTTGTCTTATTTAGAAGATAATTCATCTCATAGATAGAAAGACTTGTTGCTTTGGATGGACTAGCTTGGGCAATGGTTCCCTCAGTTACCAAACCAACCAATTGATCATTTTCGATAACAGGCAAGCGGTGCAACCCTTGCTCTCTCATCAAATCTGCTGCATGAGATATTGTTGTATCTGGACTAATATAAACTACCTTGCGGGTCATAAAATCTTTAACTGCCATGAGACTTCTCCTTTTCTATTCTTATCCCTATTATACAATCTTTTTGTAAATCTATCAAACGCTTACATTTCTTTTTCAAAATTCAGAAAAGTATGAATAAGCTAGCAAAAAGAGCTCTGAAATCGAGCCCTCTGAATGAATGTAAGAAACGTTTCATTCCATTTTTTTCAATTATTAGAAATTAACCTTTTAATGTAGATAAAGATTGCTTTACAATCTATATCTGTCAACTAAAAAGATCCCCTGGACTATAATGATGATTACTTCGTAATCCTCATCCACCGACTAAAACAATCCAGTGGATTTGATAATTGCTTCGCAATCTTCATCCGCCGACTAAAAAGGTCCCCCGGACCTTTTTAGCCACCTAGATATGCTTTTCTGACTTCTTCTGATGAAGCGAGTTCTTTTCCTGTTCCTGATAGAACGATTTTCCCTGTTTCCAATACATAGCCTCGGTCAGAGATTGCGAGTGCTTTATTGGCATTTTGTTCAATCAAGAGGACGGTTGTTCCTTGTTTCTGGATGTCTTGAATGATATCAAAAATCTCTTGGATAAAGATTGGGGCAAGTCCCATTGATGGTTCATCTAAAAGAAGAAGTTTTGGTGTTGACATGAGGGCGCGTCCCATGGCAAGCATTTGCTGTTCTCCCCCTGAAAGAGTAGCTGCATCTTGGTTCTTCCGTTCTTCAAGACGAGGAAAGCGTGAGAAAACTTTCTTCAAGTTGGCTTGATTTTCTTCACGATTTTTCTTTAAGAAAGCTCCCATTTCAAGATTTTCCATAACAGTTAAGCCAGGAAAGACGTGGCGTCCTTCTGGAACTTGTGAAAGACCACCTGCCACGATTTTTTGAGCTGGCATTTTTTGGATTTCTTGACCTAAAAATTCAATCTTTCCTGAACTCGGTCTAACCAAACCAGACAAGGTACGGAGAATGGTTGTCTTACCTGCACCATTGGCACCGATAAGGGAAACAACCTCTCCTTCATTTACTTCAAAGCTTACATCACGGACTGCTTGGATCATACCGTAATGCACAGAAAGATTATCAACTTTTAACATAGACATTAGGCTTCACCTCCTAGATAAGCTTCGATAACGCGTTTATTGGTCTTAATTTCGTCTGGAGTTCCCTGAGCAATCAAACGACCATATTCAAGTACGTAGATACGTTCTGTCACTTCCATGACCAGATTCATATCGTGTTCAATCAGCATGATCGTAATCTTAAATTCATCTTTGATACGACGAATTAACTCAGTCAATTCGGCTGTTTCCTGTGGGTTCATACCTGCTGCTGGTTCATCTAAAAAGAGAATTTTAGGTTCCGTAGCGAGAGCACGAACAATTTCCAAACGACGTTGTTGTCCGTAGGCAAGATTTTTAGCAAGAGTTTCTGCATCACCATCTAAATCAAAGATTTTCAACAATTCCAAAGCCTTAGCCTTTAATTCTTTTTCACTCTTGTAAAAAGCTGGTAAGCGTAAGAAACTAGCAAAAACATGTTGTTTGTGATGGTTGCCAAAAGCAATCAAAACATTGTCCAAAACTGTTAAATCTTTAAAGAGACGGATATTTTGGAATGTACGTCCAAGTCCCAAAGAAGCAATCTTATAAGGTGACTTTCCATTCAAAAGGTGACCATCTAGTGTTACTGTTCCCTCACTTGGTTCATAAACACCTGTCAAGAGATTGAAAAGGGTGGTTTTACCAGCTCCATTTGGACCGATTAGTCCAACCAATTCCCCTTCGTTCAATTCAAGAGTCACATCTCCAACAGCTGTTAGACCGCCAAAATGTTTGGTTAACTGTTTTACTTCAAGTAATGCCATTAGTTTTGTTCCTCCTTCTTAGATTTTTTAAAGAAACGTGATAGGCTCAATTCCCATGTCCCAAGTAGTCCACCTGGTCTGAAAATCATTACCAATACCAAGGCCAAAGCATAAATAATCATACGCACACTAGCAACATCTTGGAGAAGCATATTCAAAATTCCAAGAACAATAGCTGAAACAATAGCACCTGTAATGGAACCAAGTCCACCAAAGACAACAATGATCAAAACGTTGATTGAGTTGATGAAAGTGTAATCTTTCGGTACAACTGAACCGATAAATCCTGCCTGAAGTGACCCTGCAATACTTGCAGTAATAGCACCAAAGACGAAGGCGATGATTTTAATCTTAGTCGTATTAACCCCAACTGACTCAGCAGCGATTTCATCCTCACGAACAGAGAGAGTTGAACGACCAATTGGACTACGCAAAAAGTTCAAGGTTGCAATGGTTGTAATCACGACAAAGAAGTAAACCATTTGCCAGGTTGTAAAGTTAGGAATTCCCAAGATACCTGCTGCACCATTTGTAAGGCTTCCACCATTGATGATAAAGATACGGATAATTTCAGAAACACCGAGAGTTGCTACCGCAAGGTAATCCCCCTTCAAGCGTAAGGTTGGAATTCCGACAAGCAAGGCAACTGCTCCTGAAAGCAAAGCACCTAACAGCATGGCTCCAAAGAAGGCACCGTAGGTTGGTGATTTAGAACCAATAATAGCAGCGGCATAGGCACCAATCGCCATGAAACCAGCATGACCAAGTGAAAATTGGCCTGAAAAACCAACGATTAAGTTGAGACCAACAGCCAGAATAATATTAATTCCGATTTGTTGTAAAATCTGTACATAGAATAGATTGAGTACTCCGACTGAAACCAATACACTAATCAAGCCATAGCCAGCTAACAAAAGGAGTAACCATAGAATATTAACTTTTAAATTTTCTTTCATCGTTTACACCTTCTCTTTCACATTTTTACCAAGGATACCAGCTGGGCGGACAATCAAGATCAACAACAAGATTCCATAAACAATAGCATCACGGAAGTCTGACATTCCAAAGGCTGTCGCAAAGGTTTCCAATAGACCAATCACAAAACCACCAAGAGCTGCACCAGGAATAATTCCGATACCACCAAGTACTGCGGCAACGAAAGATTTAAGACCTGGAGTAACTCCCATCAAAGGCTCAAGAGAGTTATAATAGAGGGCAATCAGAACACCAGCCGCACCCGCAAGAGCTGACCCCAAAGCGAAGGTAAAGCTGATAGTACGGTTTACATTGATCCCCATCAATTGCGCCGCATCGCTATCTACGGATACTGCACGCATGGCTTTCCCCATCTTAGTCTTTTGGACAATGACTTGTAACAAAATCATCAAAATCAAGGAAATGGCCAAAATCATTAACTGCACGTTTGTTAGGCTAACTGGTCCCAAATCATAGCGAACTGTTTGAATCGCTTGAGGGAAGGCACGGGTATTAGCACCAACCAGATAGACCATCCCATATTCCAATAGGAAAGAAACCCCAATAGCTGTAATCAAAACAGCAATACGAGTAGAGTGACGCAAAGGTCGGTAAGCAAGGAACTCAATCACGACACCAAGAATGGCTGTCGCTAACATAGCTACAATAAGAGCTACAAAGAAATTCATTTGGAAAGAATTAATCAAGAAATAACCGATAAAGGCTCCCATCATATAAATATCACCGTGGGCGAAGTTGATGAGCTTGATAATTCCGTAAACCATGGTATATCCTAGGGCTAACAGCGCATAAACACTACCTAGAATCAAACCATTTACTAGTTGTTGGAGCATAAGATTCACTCTTTCTATTTATAATTTCGAGGGTTTTCCCTCACTTTTTATAAGTTCTTATACTCAATAAAAATCAAAGAGCAAACTAGGAAACTAGCCACAGGCTGTACTTGAGTACGGCAAGGCGACGTTGACGCAGTTTGAATTTGATTTTTGAAGAGTATTAAACATCGAAACAGGGAGTGAGTCAAAGGCTCATTCCCTATTTCAACATTTTCTATTATGGTTTTACAACTTCTGCTGCTTCAACCTTACCATTGTTCATGGTCATCATGTAAGCAGTTTTGACTGTGTTGTGGTCTGCATCGAAGCTTGTTTGACCAGTTACACCTTCAAAATCTTTTGTTTTAGCAAGGTTATCCTTGATTTCGCCAGAGTTTTTAGCACCTTTTGCTGCGTTTGCTACAAGGTGAACTGAGTCATAAGCCAAGGCTGCAAATGTTGAAGGCTCTTCGTTGTACTTAGCACGGTAAGCATCAAGGAAAGCTTTTGCTTTAGCTGAAACTTCTACAGTAGTTGAGAAGCCTGAGATAAAGTAGATGTTTGATGCTTTTTCAGGAGTTGCTTGTTGTACAAACTCTTCACCGTTGAATCCATCACCACCAACGATTGGTTTGTCAATTCCCATACCACGCGCTTGGTTTACAATTTTACCAGCTTCAGTGTAGTAACCAGGAACGATGATAGCATCAAAATCTTTCCCTTTCATTTTTGTAAGGGCTGCTTGGAAGTCTGTGTCACCTGCTACGAAAGTTTCATCTGCAACGATTTCACCTTTGTAAGCTTCACGGAAGGCTTTGGCAATACCTTTAGCATAGTCGCTAGCATTATCAGTGTAAAGAACAACTTTCTTAGCTTGCAATTTTTCAGAAACATAGTTTGAGATAATTTTTCCTTGGAAGCTATCTTGGAAAGTTCCGATAAAGAGGTAATCTTGACCTTTAGTCAATCCATCTTGAGTCGCACTTGGCGAAATCAATGGAACACCTGCTTTTGTAGCGTTAGCTACCGCAGCTGCAGTTGCACCAGATGTCGCAGGTCCTACGATTGCTGATACTTTAGATTGGGTTACAAGGTTAGTTGTTACTGAAGCCGCCTCAGCTGTTTCAGACTTGTTATCTTTATCGACTACTTCGATTTGTTTTCCATCGATACCACCTGCAGCATTGATTTCATCAACGGCAAGTTGGGCACCTTTTTGTTCAGATGTACCGTAGGCTGCTACGGCACCAGTTTCTTCAAAGTTAAATCCAATTTTGATTGTCTTTTCATCTACTGAATTACCAGCAGCGTTTGACGCTCCAGACTTCACTTCTCCACAGGCTGCAAGAAGTGCTACACTTGCAAGCGCCACAAACGATAGGGCAAATTTTTTCTTCATCTTTTTTGTCTCCTTATTCTTAAATAAATAGCATGTTAAGAATATACCGAATTATCAGAAAATTGTCAACACTTTTCTTAGACTTTTTCGATGATAACGTTTTCCTCTCGATAAAGATTGCCCACAAAGGGTGTTTCCAACTCTTGGATATGACAAACTCTAACTTTTTTTATAAATTTTTCCTTGCCCAAGCGCCCGACCAATTGCTCCACTTCTTGAGTTGGAACATAAAGCTGTAAGTAACGATGTTTCTTGGAATGATAGGTAATATCTCCATAATCCTGCAGTTTTTTGGCATCACGATTATAGTAAAGATAGATAATCAAGCCAGATCGATTGACTTTTTCAAACATGATAAATCCTCTTTCTAAGAAATCTCTCCCTATTATACCAAAAAAAGCAAACCCAGTCGAGTTTGCCTTCTATCACCATTAATTCAATGAATTGTTGGCCATGATTTCATCAATAAAGCCATATTCAAGTGTTTCCTGGGCGCTCATCCAGTTATCTCGTTCTGCATCTGCATGGACTTTTTCGATTGACTGACCTGAATTTTCAGCCAAGATTTTTTCCAAAGTATTACGAGTTTTAAGCAAGTGTTCTGCAGCAATCGCCATATCGGTTTGTTGAGTACCACCACCTGTACCACCCATTGGTTGGTGGATCATATACTCTGCATTTGGAAGCATGAAACGTTTGCCTTTTGCTCCACTTGACGCGATGACAGTCCCCATAGATGCAGCCATCCCCATAACGATAGTTTGGACATCTGCCTTGATAAAGTTCATGGTATCAACGATTGCCAAACCAGCTGAAACGGAACCACCAGGTGTATTGACATAAAGGTAAATATCTTTTGTACTATCTTGGGCATCCAAGAAAAGCAACTGTGCAATAACTGAGTTAGCCATATTGTCTTCAACTGGGCCTGTCAGCATAATGATGCGGTCTTTGAGAAGACGTGAGTAAATATCGTAGGAACGTTCCCCACGGCTTGTTTGTTCAATAACTACAGGAATCATTCATTTCTCCTTTTGAGTTTTAATTTTGTTGGTCAAATGACTGAAGATAAGACTATTATAATATCTTGGTCAAAAAAGGTCAAATTTTTGCTCTGTTTTCATCAGACAGAAACAAAAATTCAACCCCCTTTCACGACTGGAAATACTTTTCCAAATCATTCTTCTTTTCGATGTTATTTTGTACCGAACAAGCGGTCTCCAGCATCTCCAAGACCTGGAACGATATATCCGTGTTCGTTCAAACGTTCATCCAAGGCTGCTGTAAAGATTTCTACATCTGGATGAGCTTCTTGAAGGGCTTTAACACCTTCTGGAGCAGATACAAGGCAGACAAATTTGATATTTGATGCGCCACGTTTTTTAAGAGAATCAACAGCCAAGATTGCTGAGCCACCTGTTGCCAACATTGGGTCTACCACAAAAATTTGACGTTGGTCAATATCTTCAGGCAATTTCACTAAGTACTCAACTGGTTGAAGCGTTTCTTCATCACGGTACATACCGATGTGGCCAACCTTAGCAGCTGGAACCAAGCTCAAGAGTCCATCAACCATCCCGATACCTGCACGCAAGATTGGAACGATGGCCAATTTCTTACCTGCCAATTGTTTTTGAACTGTTTTTGTGATTGGTGTTTCGATTTCCACATCTTCTAGTGGAAGATCACGAAGTACTTCATACCCCATCAACATTGCAATCTCATCTACTAGCTCACGAAAAGCTTTTGTAGAAGTATCTGTACGACGCAAGATTGACAATTTGTGTTGAATCAATGGATGATTAATAACTTCAATTTTTCCCATTTTTGGAATTCCTTCTTTCAATTTATTCTTCTTATTATACCAAAAAACGGTTTAAAAATCTTTCTAAACCATTTATTTTTGATAATTTTTACATTAAATCCGCCTCTTTAAGAGCTGCCTGCACTGTCTCAAGTGGTAAATGGGTTAATTCTGTTCCCTTTTCTTGATAAAGGTATTGGGCATAGTCGTCCATTCGGTACTGGTTGATATAAACCACGCGCTTACAACCAACCTGAAGCAATTGTTTTGTACAGTTTAGACATGGAAAGTGGGTCACATAGGCTGTAAAGCCTTTGGGAACCCCACGTTCTGCACCTTGGAGAATGGCATTAACCTCTGCGTGAAGAGTGCGAACACAGTGACCTTCAATGACCAGACATTCGTGATCAATACAATGCTCAGTCCCTGACACCGAACCATTATAACCAGTGGAAATAACTTTATTATCCTTTACCAGAATTGCGCCCACTTTGGCACGTTTACAAGTGGAACGATTGGCAATTAGTAGAGCTTGGGCTGCAAAATACTCATCCCATGCTAGTCTTTCTTCAGTCATATCTCTTCTCCTTTTTCTCTATTTTTTAAAAAATGGTAACCGTAAATCTGCAATCTTTTCAGCAGGTACCTTCATGCCATCCTTGATCCATTTTAAAAGGACTGAGACGATGGCTGAACTCCAGAAGGAATGAAGATAAGAGCTGACACCTTTTGATTTTCCATGGTATTTTTCCAGAAACTCCTGCATGGCTTGGACAAAGATTTTTTCCAGATGGTAATCTAAGGCAAGTTGAATCACTCTGGCTTCCTTTCTTGCTTCTCGGAAAAGGTGAACCCAGACCAGATAAAGGTCTGTCTTTAAATCATAATGATGCAACTGTTCCATAATATTGTGGACAGTTCGTTTAAATACGCTTTCTAAAATCTCCTCTTTGGAATCATAATTGCGATAAAAGGCCGCACGAGAAACGCCTGCACGTTTGACCAATTCAGAAATACTAATCTTGGTCAGGTCCTTTTTTTCCAAGAGTTGCAAGAGGGCTGTTTCGATGGCTTCTCTAGTTAATAAATTGGATTCTTGGTTTGATTTTCTGAGATTTTCAAGAGACTTTTCAGAGATTCTACGTTCAGACATAACATTTTCTTTCTACTTGTCACAACAGACGGATGAGGCTTTTGTTTCAAGGGCTTTCATGATATAATTGTAAAAAAAGACAGAACCTTTGTCAATGTATAACTGACAAAGATGGAGAATTTCTATGACTTGGAAGATTATTGCTGACTCTGGTTGTGATTATCGTCAGCTGGCAAGACCAGCTATTGACACGACCTTTGTAAGTGTGCCCTTAACCATTCAAGTAGCTGATCAGGTCTTTGTTGATGATGCCAGTCTTGACATTGACCAAATGATGGAAACCATGTATGCAACTGCAGAAGCTTCAAAATCAGCTTGTCCAAGCCCAGATGATTATTTGCGAGCATTTGAAGGAGCCAAAAACATTTTCCTAGTAACCATCACTGGTACTCTTTCTGGAAGCCACAATAGTGCTCAACTAGCAAAAAATATTTATCTGGAAGAACATCCTGATACTAAAATTCATATAATTGATAGTTTGTCTGCTGGTGGGGAAGTTGACTTGCTCGTAGAAAAAGTGAATGACTTGATCGACCAGGGCTTATCTTTTGAAGAAGTGGTTGAAGCTATCACCGCCTATCAAGAAAAAACCAAGTTACTTTTTGTCCTAGCTAAAGTCGATAACTTGGTGAAGAACGGCCGTTTGAGCAAGCTTATCGGTACGGTCGTTGGCCTTCTCAATATCCGTATGGTCGGAGAAGCTAGTGAAACTGGAACTCTCGAATTGCTACAAAAAGCACGAGGACCAAAGAAATCAGTTCAAGCTGCCTATGATGAAATCATTAAAGCTGGATATGCTGGTGGCCGTATTGTCATGGCCCAACGTAATAACGAGAAATGTTGCCAACAGCTTTCAGACCGAATACGTGAAACCTTCCCACAGGCGGATATTAAAATTCTCCCAACATCTGGTCTCTGCAGTTTTTATGCAGAAGATGGTGGTTTGCTGATGGGGTATGAAATTGATTAATTGCATTCTTGACAAGAGGTGACTTCATCTCTTGTTTTTTTGTGGTACAATAGAGCTATGAAACATTTTGATACTATCGTCATTGGTGGAGGTCCTGCTGGTATGATGGCTACGATTTCCAGTAGCTTTTATGGACAGAAAACCCTCCTCATCGAAAAAAATCGGAAACTTGGAAAAAAATTAGCTGGTACTGGTGGGGGACGTTGCAATGTAACCAACAACGGAACTCTAGATGACCTACTAGCTGGCATCCCTGGAAATGGGCGCTTTCTCTACAGTGTCTTCTCCCAATTTGATAACCATGATATCATTAATTTTTTTACAGAAAATGGTGTTAAACTTAAGGTCGAAGACCACGGACGCGTCTTTCCTGCTAGTGACAAGTCTCGGACCATTATCGAGGCCTTGGAAAAGAAAATCACTGAGCTAGGCGGCCAAGTTGCTACTCAAACCGAAATTGTTTCGGTTAAAAAGGTAGAAAATCAGTTTGTCCTTAAGTCCATAGACCAAAGCTTCACTTGCGATAAACTGATTGTCACAACAGGTGGTAAATCCTATCCTTCGACTGGTTCAACTGGGTTTGGTCACGAGATCGCCCGTCATTTTAAGCATACCATTACCGATCTTGAAGCCGCTGAAAGTCCTTTGTTGACAGATTTTCCACACAAGGCCTTGCAAGGAATTTCATTGGACGATGTGACCCTAAGCTATGGTAAGCATGTCATCACTCACGATTTGCTCTTTACCCACTTTGGTTTGTCAGGCCCTGCTGCTCTGCGTATGTCCAGCTTTGTCAAGGGCGGAGAGGTTCTCTCACTGGATGTTCTACCTCAACTTTCTGAGAAAGACTTGGCTACATTTCTAGAAGAAAATCGGGAAAAATCTCTAAAAAATGCCTTAAAAACTTTACTTCCAGAACGCTTGGCAGAATTTTTTGTGCCAGGCTATCCTGACAAAGTCAAACAACTGACTGAAAAGGAACGCGAACAACTTGTCCAGTCTATCAAGGGACTTAAAATTCCTGTAACTGGTAAAATGTCCCTTGCTAAGTCCTTTGTTACCAAAGGGGGCGTCAGTCTCAAGGAAATCAATCCCAAAACTCTAGAAAGTAAGCTGGTACCTGGACTCCACTTTGCTGGCGAGGTACTGGATATCAATGCCCACACGGGTGGGTTTAACATCACTTCTGCCCTCTGTACTGGTTGGGTGGCGGGATCAAACCCAATCTAAATCTGAATTATTTAATGGCTAAATCAGCCCCAAAAGAAAGGAAGTCCTTTGGAACATATTATCTTGTTAAGGGGAGTTACTCCTAATGGAAAAAATGCTATCCCTAAAATGTCTTATCTAGTAGATATCTTAACAGAAGCCGGTTTTCAACAAGTTCGAACCTATATTCAAAGTGGGAATATCATTCTTGAAAGTGATTTAGATTTAGAAGAAATACGAGAATGTGTTCATACTCTGATAAAGGAAAAAATTGGGGCCGACTTAAAAATGGTTATCAAGAACAAAAGTGATTTTAAAAAAATTGTCCAAGAAAACCCGTTTGGAGAACACTATCTTTATGACCGTATACATGTGATTTTTTATCAAGAATCTATTCAAAGTCTCCCTTTAGAAAAATTGAAAATTGATTACGGTGAAGAAGAAATTTGTATCGGTAACCATTGTCTTTACCTCTATCTCCCTAGAACTGCAAAACGAAAAAAGCTCAGTACCAACTATCTTGAAAAGCTTTTTAATGTAGATTTGACCATGCGAAAACTAAATGTAGTAGAAAAATTATTAAGCAAGTAGTGCTTGAATTTAGTAAAAATCGGAAGAATGCTCCTCCGATTTT
>NZ_JAPVZJ010000025.1:0-27204 GCF_041432295.1 Streptococcus sp. 27098_8_109 | reverse complement strand
AGGCAGACTTGAGCAACCTTGTAGCGACTAAGGATTTGACAGTAAACTTGAATGGCTTAACCACTCCAGCTGAAGTGCAAAAAGGCGTGGCTGACAATACTAAAGACACAGTAGATGTCCCAGCTACTTATTTGGATAAAGCCAACTTCCCAGGTCCATTCACAGCTGGTGTCAACCAAGTCATTCCATACGAATTCTTCGCTGGTGACGGTATGTTGACTCGCCTTATCTTGAAAGCCTCAGACAAGGCTCCATGGTCAGACAATGGTTCAGCTAAAAATCCGGCTCTCCCACCAGTAGAGAAATTGGGCAAAGGTCTCTACTTCTACGAAGTAGATTTGGCAGGGACTCAAGGTAAATCTGATAAAGATTTGCTTGACCTCTTGAAACAAAACGGCACTCAAAGTTATAAAGCTACTATCAAGGTGTACGGTGCTAAAGATGGCAAGGCAGACTTGAGCAATCTCGTAGCGACTAAGGATTTGACAGTGAATTTGCATGGACATCAGTCTCTGATTCCGATGCAGTCAGGTTTCGTCCCATCTTCTAATGGTTCAGCTATGCCGGCTCCAATGATGAATAGTCATCAAGATGCATCTAATACGAAAGCTCAAATGCCTAGTGCCGATCAAGATGAGATGAAATCTAAAATGCCAGCTGCTAGCCAGGATAAGATGATGCCTAACAAAGAGCAGGACAAAACTATGAACGCTAGCCAGCCAATGGCAACTCCAAGTATGAAGCAAGACCAAGTCGCAGCGACCTCAAGCAAAATATCTGATGAAGGCAAGATGGCATCTACTAACAAGGTGTCAAGTCCAATGATGGCTGATCACATGAAAGACCAAAAAGATATGCTTCCATATACTGGTGAAGCCCAAACATCAATGGCTACTATTGGATTCTTTGGACTCGCCTTGGCAGGACTGCTAGGTGGCCTCGGTTTGAAAGCTAAAAAAGAGGAAAATGACTAGTCTAGCTACAGACTTTCTATCTAGGATTTGAAAAATCCAGATATCGATTAGAATGTTCGTAAAGAGATTAAAATAGTGTTATACTATTGTGGTATAGCACTGTTTTTTTCAAAGGAGAGACAGATGGGAAAGACAATTTTACTCGTTGATGACGAGGTAGAAATCACAGATATTCATCAACGTTATCTGGTTCAGGCAGGATATCAGGTTTTGGTGGCCCATGATGGAGTAGAGGCCTTAGAAATCTTCAAGCGAAAACCGATTGATTTGATTATTACAGATATCATGATGCCTCGGATGGATGGTTATGATTTGATTAGTGAGGTTCAGTATCAATCTCCAGATCAGCCTTTTCTCTTTATCACGGCTAAGACTAGCGAGCAGGACAAGATTTATGGCCTGAGCCTAGGGGCAGATGACTTTATTGCCAAGCCCTTTAGCCCTCGTGAGCTGGTTTTGCGTGTCCACAATATCTTGCGTCGCCTTCATCGTGGAGGTGAGACAGAAGTCGTCAGTCTCGGGGATTTACGGATGAATCACGGTAGTCATGAGGTCCAAGTCGGAGATGTGGCGCTTGATTTGACAGTCAAATCCTTCGAACTTCTATGGCTTTTAGCCAGCAATCCAGAGCGGGTTTTCTCTAAGACAGACCTCTATGAAAAGGTCTGGCAGGAAGACTATGTGGATGATACCAATACTTTGAATGTTCATATTCATGCTCTTAGACAGGAGTTGACTAAACATGCTAGTGCAGAAACACCGACCATCAAAACCGTCTGGGGCTTGGGCTACAAAATTGAGAAAGCACGAGGTAGTCAATGAAATTAAAAAGTTATATTTTAGTGGGGTATATCATTTCAACACTCCTAACGATTATCGTGGTTTTTTGGGCCATCCAGCGAATGCTAATTGAAGAAAGAGAGATTTATTTCCTAGTGGGTATGACTCTCGTGGCTAGTTTTATCGGTGCTGGGATTAGTCTCTTTCTCCTATCGCCAGTCTTTACTTCATTGGGCAAACTCAAGGAACATGCCAAGAGGGTAGCAGACAAGGATTTTCCATCAAATCTGGAGGTTCAAGGTCCTGTAGAATTTCAACAATTAGGCCAAGCTTTCAATGAAATGTCCCATGATTTGCAGGCCACCTTTGATTCTTTGGAAGAAAGCGAACGAGAAAAGGGCTTGATGATTGCTCAACTTTCGCATGATATCAAGACCCCCATCACTTCGATCCAAGCGACGGTAGAAGGGATTTTGGATGGGGTTATCAAGGAAGGAGAACAGGACCATTATCTAGCAACCATTGGACGCCAGACTGAAAGACTCAATAAACTGGTTGAGGAATTAAATTTTTTGACCCTAAACACGGCTAAAAATCAGGTGGAAACTACCAGCAAAGACAGCATTTTTCTTGACCAGCTCTTGATTGAGTGCATGAGTGAATTTCAGTTCTTGATTGAGCAGGAGGAGCGAGATGTCCAATTGCAGGTAATCCCTGAGTCTGCTCGGATTGAGGGAGATTATGCCAAACTTTCTCGTATCTTGGTGAATCTGGTCAATAATGCTTTTAAATACTCAGCTCCAGGAACCAAGCTGGAAGTGGTGGCTAAGCTGGAAAAGAACCAGCTTTCAATCAGTGTGACCGATGAGGGACAGGGGATTGCCCCAGAGGATTTGGAGAATATTTTCAAACGCCTTTATCGTGTTGAAACTTCGCGTAACATGAAAACAGGTGGTCATGGCTTAGGTCTTGCGATTGCGCGTGAATTGGCCCATCAATTGGGTGGGGAAATCACAGTCAGTAGCCAGTACGGCATCGGAAGCACCTTTACCCTCCTTCTCAATCTCTCTGGCAATGAAAATAAAGCTTAAAACCCCTTTACAAATCTAGCCATTCATGGTAGAATGGATTTTGTGCGAAATATCAGCAGGAAAGCATGAAGCTCGTCAACAGGTGTCTTATGATAAGTAACCTTGGCTGTTTAGGCGAAGGGCATCTGCACGAATCAGGGCTTTCTAAGTGACTATTTCCACCGAAATATTATTTATATCAGGAGGACATTCACATGTCACGTTATACAGGACCATCTTGGAAACAAGCTCGTCGCCTTGGCCTTTCACTTACAGGTACAGGTAAAGAATTGGCACGTCGTAACTATGTACCAGGACAACACGGACCAAACAACCGTTCTAAATTGTCAGAATACGGTTTGCAATTGGCTGAAAAACAAAAACTTCGTTTCACTTACGGTGTAGGTGAAAAACAATTCCGTAACTTGTTCGTACAAGCTACAAAAATCAAAGGTGGAATCCTAGGTTTCAACTTCATGCTTCTTTTGGAACGTCGTTTGGATAACGTTGTTTACCGTCTTGGTCTTGCGACTACTCGTCGTCAAGCTCGTCAATTCGTAAACCACGGTCACATCCTTGTTGACGGAAAACGCGTTGATATCCCATCATACCGCGTAACTCCAGGTCAAGTGATCTCAGTTCGTGAAAAATCATTGAAAGTTCCAGCTATCCTTGAAGCAGTAGAAGCTACTCTTGGACGTCCAGCATTCGTATCATTCGACGCTGAAAAATTGGAAGGTTCATTGACTCGCTTGCCAGAACGCGACGAAATCAACCCAGAAATCAACGAAGCACTTGTCGTTGAATTCTACAACAAAATGCTTTAATTTTAAGAAATATCTTACAGAAAGCCTACAACAGTGGGCTTTTTGCTTTGTCTTAAAATGTTGATTTCTGGGTTTGTCCCCCTGTTTGTCCCTCTTTACAAAGAACTCACAGCTTTCTCATAAAATGAGACGGCTGTTTTTACTTTTTCTTTGGAGAGATGACTGTAAGTGTCCATAGTCATAGCTAGTGTAGAATGACCTAGACGGTGTTGTAATTCTTTATATGGTATTCCAGAGTTTAGCAAAAGACTAGCATGTGTGTGTCTGAAACCGTGGAATCCAATATTAGGTACACCAGCATGGTTGAAACGTGTATTTAAACGAGTTGATAGTGTTTTATTGTTTGCGTATTGGGGAAATAATAGAAGTTTAAAAGTTTGTTATTTTAAATTTGATGTTTATAAAATGATTAGCAGATAAGAAAAGGAACAACTTGCCTTAATTGCCTGCAGAATGGTAAGGAGATAAGAGAGAAAACACCTCTTAATGGCTTATCTCATGGTATGAGAGTAGTCTTGAAGTAAGAGTGAACCAAGAGAAAATAAAAAAGCACTTAGAAAAATCTAAGCGCTCAAGAGTAGTGGACGGTGTGCCTGTCCCGTCATCTCATACTATGAAGTTGCGTAGCGACACTATCATTTCTACCTCACTTCTCTTTAAACTAATTATATCATAAAGGAGTAGGAGCTTGACCACTGACGAAGTAGAAAAGAAACAAGAAGTATTAAAAATTTTGAAAAAGCAATTCAGAGACTAGACTTAGACTTGAAGATAAGTGATTGTATGATGTAGGACGTGAGATATTCGCCAATCTCTTTACAAGGCGAACTGGAGAGAGATTAAAGATATGGCAATTATACGAGGCGCTAGACATCGATAAGGCTCAATATGAGTGCCTCAAGGCTGATATACTGCTAGACTTTGCTAAAAGCTATCGAGACGGTGTTTTAGTGGTGTATAAACAAAACATATCTTAGGCTTAATTAAAAGCCTTTAGAAACGAATCTAAGGTTTTTTTGACTGGTTGATTTTATCAGTAATTTTAATTTCCTTGATTTCATTTTCAAAGAGTTTAATCCATCTGGTTCCAGAATTAACGGATAACCCATCAAGTTCTTCATCATAGACATCTTTGTCTTCGTAAAGAGCTACACCTTTAAATATTTGGCCATCAATATCGGTGATTCTGACAACCTTGTTATTAAATTCTTTAAGTTCCATCAGTCTCTCCTTTCGTACTACTATAGTCTGTTATATTATTGGAATCCCTTTTGTGTAAGCTTCTTTGGCTTCAGCAAGTGTCATTTCATTAGGGCCGCCATCTATATTAGTTTCTCCTGTATTTTGCCACTGACAGATGTCGCAGATATCATACACTGCTGTAACAGTACCACATACTGGACAATGGACATATTCGCTACCGTTAATAATGATTAAATTCTCTTTCCCAATCTTATTCATTTAAGGTCACTCCCAACACTATACAAATATATTAGCTATTTCAATACACTACTTTTTCAATATCATTGATTGTAATTGTTATGGTATCCCAGTCTTTAGGTGAATCACCTATATCAGCAATAAAAGTATCTTCGCTTAACTTCTCGACAATTGCTACCGTTTGACCGTTTTGTAACAACACTGTATCAAATTCTCGAATTTTTACGATTTTTCTCCTTGCGTAAGCTTCTTTGGCTTCAGCTAGAGTCATCTTATTTGGACCACCGTCTATATTTATAATACCTGTATTTTGCCAACGACAGACGTCACAGATATCATAGTCCATAACCTCAGTTCCGCAAACGGGACAATGTAACCATAAATATCCATCAATTTCCCATGTCTTTTTTGATCTATCCATATAAATCCCTCCTTCATATACTCGCCAAATCAGTCTTTTTGGTGAACCGTGAGTATCAACCCACCTTTCCATCATTATACTGCAAATCGAAGGGGATTGCTAATAATTGAGTGTGTATTCCAGATGTAGTATGATAGTATTATTAGGTAATAAAAAAAGCACGTTTGACCGTGCTAGTTTCTTGCCGGCTGAACTCATCATTTTAAGTCCTTTTTTGTTACCCTTTATGTTTTCTCAACTTATTTGAATTTAATAGTTTTTGAGAAAGTCAAGTTAGATTCATAGCAGGCTTATGCCTGTTTTTTTGTACCTAATCACTGCAAGATAACAAAATGTTGTAATATTTTATTGAATAAGATAGGCTTTAGAGCCTTGATATTAAGCACTTTGGGGCGTTTTCCCTTAGTGCTTTTTTTGTTTTTACTACCAGCTATAAGTATCTATACGCAACTAGACCTGTATAGTTTAAAGTGATATAATAGTCTAAAAGGAGGTGCTACTATGAATGTTTTAGAAAAAAACACACAGGTAAACTTTAAGACTAACAGAGACTTGTTAGAGAAGGCTAAAGCTATTATCACAGCGCAAAATCTTGATATGACAGCTAGTTTTAACTTGTTTTTAGAACACATTGTAGAAAATAAAGCCTTGCCATTTGAAACTCAAGTAGACAAAGAAAGAGAAGAACTTCTATCAGGGTTGCGTGCTGAAATTGCCCGTAGCTTTGACGATTTAGAACATGGAAGAACTTACAGCCTTGATGAAGTGAGGGCTAACCTTGGAATTTAACGAGAATGTATATAGCCTGATTATCTCAGAAACGGTACAAGAACAGCTAAGAGGTATTAAAGATTATATCTCAGCTAACTACTTTTCAGAACAGGCAGGAGCAAACACAGTTAAGAATATTCTTTACGGATTGGAACGTCTTGAAGTTTTCCCGGAAGCAGGATTTGATGCTGATGAAAGAGTAGGAGTTATTATATACCCACCCCACAAAACTCGATGCATCATTTTAGGCGATTACCTAGCCTTCTATCATATTTTAGAGGACAGAAAAGCTGTCTTTGTATCAGATATTATTCATAGTAAACAGGACTACATCCGTTTGTTCAAGAAAAAATAGCGCCTTAGGAAGGCGTTTTTGTTTGGGAATTACGTGATATTGATGATATAATATTTTGGCCCCCTCACTTTAAGGAAGGGAGGTGTTACATATGTTAGAAACTTTACTCACAGTGTTTCTAGCTCCGTTACTTATTAACGTGTTATCTGAGCTTTTCAAGTTATGGCTTAAGAAACGTAAGAAGTAATGGTTAACCCTTTTAGAGGGTAGCAAAAAACCCCATCGGTGGCACGGTGGGGCTTTTTTAGTTACATATGCTGTAACTTTACTCACATTGTAAGTTCATTCTAACACAACCCTTTCGATATTTCAAGCTTTTGTTTTGATATTTCCTCCGAGCTTATTCAACAATTCTAGAACACTGAAGTTTGTGGTTTGAGTTTATTACATTGAAATTACTAGACTCCATTCTACAGGTTAGATGATGAAAAAACTATTTTACACGCAATATCTAATATAGTGAAAAAAATACGACATCGGTTAACTAGAGTGTGCAGTAAAGTGCTAAAATTACCTGATTCAAATCAGTTTTACAAAAAAGATTGTAGGACGAGTAGAATTTGAATTGAAATATAAGATAATTAACAAAAAGAAAAAACGCTGATCAAGCGTTTTTCTTCTGTATTGATTCGTATTGAATGCTTATTTAACTTCTGTAAACACAACGTGTTTGCGAAGTTTTGGTGAGTATTTCTTCAATTGAAGACGGTCTGGAGTGTTACGTTTGTTTTTAGAAGTAAGGTACAAGCGTTCACCAGATTCTTTGTGTTCAAGTGTAATATTTACGCGCATGGTATCTCCCTTCTATTATTCAGCTGATGCAGCTTTAGCGATTTTACGTCCTTTGTAGTATCCTTTAAGTGATACACGGTGAGAACGTGAGTAATCTCCAGTAGTTTCGTCAAAGTTTACAGATGGAGCTGTTACTTTGTAGTGTGTACGACGTTTGTTTTTCTTCGCTTTTGAAGTGCGACGTGCAGGTACTGCCATTTTGATTTCTCCTTTAGGTATTTATATTCGATTCAATCTACTGATTTTCATCAACCATACTAGGATAACACATTTTTTTTGTAAAGTAAAGTTACTTGACAAAAAAAGATGAAAAAATTCTCCTGTCAGACCTAGCAGACAGGAGAAGGTGTTAAATATCAATCTCAAATGGTTCGTCAATGGTTTCTGATACGTATTTTCCGTCTTTCTTCCGTTGTTTGACACATTCTGTAAGGAGATATTCGATTTGCCCATTGACTGAACGAAAGTCATCTTCTGCCCATGATGCGAGTGCAGCGTATAACTTTGTTGAGAGTCGAAGGGGGATATGCTTTTTTTAGCTTCAACCATCTTTAGTAAAGACTTCCTGTGTTGACAATTGGTTGTGCATCATGATTGCCACAGAGGACGACTAGGAGATTTGAAACCATAGCAGCTTTTCGTTCTTCGTCAAGCTCTACCAATTCCCCTTCATTGAGCCGTTCTAGTGCCATTTCAACCATTCCTACAGCACCATCTACAATCATCTTACGGGCATCAATAATGGTAGTAATTTCTGTAGCATAAGCTAGGTAAGTGATACGTGCTTCAAGGATTTCCTAAGCAGTCATTGTCATTTGATGATTTAGCTCCTAAAAAGGAGATTTTGTGCTAACATCACCACTTTGTCCAAGTCGAGTGTGGTTTGCAGGGTTGACTGCTACGCTGAAGGGATTGACAAAGTAAAAGCCAGGTTCTTTGATGGTACCTGTATAGTTACCAAAGAGTGTCAGAACCATAGCCTCCTGAGGTTTGACAACTTTTAAACCAGCATGAGTTAGCGTTGCAATTACGATTAGTAAAGGTCCGATAATAATTCCAAAAATGTTTTCCGAACCAACACCCATTTTAAATATAAAGATACCAAGTACGATTGTCAACTCAATGAGAATCAATGCTAATACACCATTTGGTTATGAATTGATTAGTTTTTCAGTCATAAGAATGACCTCTGTTATTTGATATCTAAATGATATCATTTTGTTTTTAAAAATTAATAGAAAGTTGACAAATAATCACTAAAAAGTTTCAGCCCAATAATTACTTGTAGTAGGTGAGATTATATTGTGCTGAAATACTCTTTTATTCTTATAACTTTTACACTATAATTGTAGTTAGAAAGGAAGAGAAATGTTTGATTATAGAGCACTAGTTATTTTGATGACTTTGATGGATCATTGTGAGCTATCATTATATGAATTATCTGTTAAGGTGAGCTTACCTATAAAGGAAGTCAAAGAAGGAATAGATTATTTAGTGCCTTATCTAGCTAATAAAGGGATAGTGCTGGATAAAAAACAAGGTCGCTATAGTTTATCAAATCGTACGAAGCAGTCTTTGACAGATATTATTAAGTCGGATGAATTGGTTTTACCAAAGTCGACTCGCTTAGCATTAATCTATCTTTACACTTTTTGCCGATTAGATTTTATATCGAATAATCATTACCAAGACTTTTTGAAAGTAAGTAAGAATACAACCTTATCTGATATTCAATCATTAAGAAAGATTATGTTAGATAATGATTTGGAGCTAGGGTACAGTAGAGCAAAAGGTTATACTTTACACGGTTCAGAGTGGAATAAGCACCGTTTAGCTTTTCAAATGGTTAGTGAGTTGCTGGAATCCTCCATAGGGATTTGGGGGTTGGATTATGTTTTATCCAGTTGGGGGTATTCATTAACTTATGATTTGATTGATCAGGTAGTTAAAGATTATTATGAAAAGCTACAGATAGTACCTATTGTTAATCAATTAAAAGTTTGCCTTTTCGGTTTAGTATTCATTATATGTAGGTATCAAAGGGATGTTGAAAGAGTATGTCTTTCAGAGACACTAGTATCTCCTATTATTCAAGATATAACGACTATTTTATTAGATACAGTAGTTGATTTGGGAATTATAGATACGGTATTTTCAGAGGATGATTATCGCTATGTCACAGTTTTATTATCAAGTTGCTTTGAAGGTGAAGTAGATGTTGCTCCGGTTTACTTTAATCAATTAACAGAGGCTATTATAAGTAGAATGGAAGATATTTCTTTGTTACATTTTAAACAAAGAGAAGTATTGAGAGAAAATCTTCGCCGTCACCTTATACCGGCTTACTATAGATTAAAGTTCGGCTTACCTAGCTCAAATGAATATGTGTTGCATGTTAAAGAACATTATCCTGATTTATTTGAACTAGTAAAAGATTCTTTGACTCCCTTGATGGACGCTATTGACAAGCCCATACCTGATAGTGAAACAGCATATTTTGTTATCCATTTTGGAGGATATTTAAAGAAAGCAGACAATTTGCCTCAAAAATGTTATAAAGCAGCAATTATCTGTCCTAATGGAATTAGTTCTTCATTGATGATAAAAGAGAATCTATTAGCATTATTCCCTCAAATTGAGTTTATAGGAACCTCAAAGATTGATGATTTATATGCGAAAACTAGTAGTGACTATGATATGGTTTTTTCTACTATAAAGGTGGATACAGAGAAGCCAAATTATCTAGTTTCTGTTATGATGACGGAAGAACAAACAACACAGTTAGTTGAATTGGTATCAAAAGATTTCCCAGATACAGGTTATCGAGATATTGAGCTTAATCAGATAATTAGCATAGTAAGACGATATAGTGTAATCACACAAGAATTAGAGTTAAAATTAGCATTAAAGAGGTATCTCTATCAAGAAATGAACAGAAAGGAAGTGTTACCATTGTTAGAAGAATTAATTACAAAAGAAACTTATCAGGTTAGTTCGGAAAAATTAGGATGGAAGGAGGCAATTCGTTTAGCAGCTAAACCGCTTTTGGATCAACATAAGATAACTGAGAACTACCCTGAGGCAATGATTCAAAAAGTAGAAGAGTTTGGGCCTTTTATTAATTTAGGGAAGGGAGTAGCAATTCCTCACGCTCGGCCAGATGAAGGTGTGAATGAAATAGGAATGTCAATGTTAGTTTTGGAAGAACCGATTTATTTATTGGATAATCCAGAACAGGAGGTAAGATTGTTGATTTGTATTGCAGCCATTGATAATGAGAGTCATTTAAAGGCTTTGTCACATTTAACAACAATTTTAAGAGATAAAAATCATGTTCAAACTTTAATATCATCAAAAAACTATGATGACATTGAAATGATAATTAAACAGGAGGATTAGATAATGTTAAGAATTGGTACAGCTTGTGGTTCAGGATTAGGTTCAAGTTTTATGGTACAGATGAATATTGAATCTGTATTGAGTGATTTGAATGTTTCAGATGTAGAAGTTGAACACTATGATTTAGGTGGAGCAGATCCAAATGCAGCTGATATTTGGATTGTGGGTCGTGATCTAGCTGATTCAGCTAGTCATCTTGGAGATGTTCGTATCTTAAATAGTATTATTGATATGGATGAACTACGAGAATTAATTACTAAACTTTGTGAAGAAAAAGGACTTATTTAGGAGGCTAGCGTCATGATGAAGTTCATATTGGATATTGTTAGTACACCAGCTATTTTAGTAGCTTTAATTGCAATCTTAGGATTAGTTCTTCAGAAGAAGAAATTACCTGATATTATTAAAGGTGGAATTAAGACCTTTGTTGGTTTCTTAGTTGTATCTGGTGGTGCAGGAATTGTACAAAATTCTTTGAATCCATTTGGTACCATGTTTGAACATGCTTTTCATTTATCTGGAGTTGTACCGAATAATGAAGCAATTGTAGCTGTAGCTTTAACCACATATGGCTCAGCTACTGCAATGATTATGTTTGCAGGTATGGTATTCAATATCTTAATTGCTCGTTTTACTCGATTCAAATATATCTTTTTAACAGGGCACCACACTCTATATATGGCGTGTATGATTGCGGTCATTTTATCAGTTGCTGGCTTTACAAGTTTGCCTCTTATCTTACTAGGTGGATTAGCGCTCGGTATTATTATGAGTATTTCCCCAGCATTTGTGCAAAAATATATGGTTCAATTAACTGGAAATGACAAGGTGGCTTTAGGTCATTTCAGTTCTTTGGGATATTGGTTGAGTGGTTTTACTGGTAGCCTTATCGGTGACAAATCAAAATCAACAGAGGACATTAAATTTCCAAAGAGTTTAGCTTTTTTACGTGATAGTACTGTTAGCATTACTTTATCTATGGCAGTTATTTACATTATTGTAGCTATCTTTGCAGGGTCAGAATATATAGAAAAAGAAATCAGTAATGGTACAAGTGGTCTAGTTTATGCTTTACAATTAGCAGGTCAATTTGCAGCAGGTGTATTTGTTATTTTAGCAGGTGTTCGCCTTATTTTGGGTGAAATTGTTCCAGCCTTTAAAGGTATTTCAGAGCGTCTTGTACCTAATTCAAAACCTGCTTTGGATTGTCCGATTGTTTATACTTATGCACCTAATGCAGTCCTAATTGGATTTATCTCTAGTTTTGTTGGTGGTTTAGTAAGTATGGCAATTATGATTGCTTCAGGAACGGTTGTCATCTTACCAGGCGTTGTGCCTCATTTCTTCTGTGGAGCGACTGCAGGTGTCATTGGGAATGCATCTGGTGGTGTTCGTGGAGCCACTATTGGAGCATTTTTACAAGGTATTTTAATTAGTTTTCTTCCAGTCTTTTTAATGCCAGTTTTGGGAGGACTTGGTTTCCAAGGGTCAACTTTCTCAGATGCAGATTTTGGTCTATCAGGAATTATTTTAGGAATGTTGAATCAATTTGGCTCACAAGCAGGCATTGTTATTGGTCTTGTTCTTATTCTAGCAGTTATGTTTGGAGTATCCTTTATTAAAAAGCCATCTGCAAAGGAGGAATAAGGGATGATTTTAAGTGAAAATAGAGAAGATGAGTTAAGAAAATTTGCAACAAAAATCCGATTAAATACTCTTAGAACATTGAATCATCTTGGATTCGGCCATTATGGAGGGAGTCTGTCTATAGTAGAAGTTTTAGCAGTGCTTTATGGTGAAATAATGCCGATGACTCCAGAAATATTTGCGTCACGAGATAGAGATTATTTTGTTTTATCCAAGGGACATGCTGGACCAGCTTTGTACAGCACACTCTATTTGAATGGTTTCTTTGACAAAGAATTCTTATATTCTTTAAATACAAATGGAACCAAATTACCGTCTCATCCTGATAGAAATCTAACGCCGGGCATAGATATGACAACTGGCTCTTTAGGACAGGGAATTAGTGTTGCAACCGGACTTGCATATGGTCAGAGAATAAGAAAAAGTCCCTTTTACACCTATGCTATTGTTGGAGATGGTGAGTTAAATGAGGGACAATGTTGGGAGGCTATACAGTTTGCTTCTCATCAACAGTTATCTAATTTAATTGTATTTGTAGACGATAACAAAAAACAATTAGATGGTTTTACAAAGGATATTTGTAATCCAGGTGATTTTGTAGAAAAATTCTCAGCATTTGGATTTGAATCCATTAGGGTCAATGGTTCAGATATTAGAGAAATTTATGAAGGGATTAACCAATTAAAACAGTCAAATAATTCATCACCTAAGTGTATTGTATTAGACACTATAAAAGGTCAAGGAGTTCGAGAGCTGGAAGAAATGAAATCCAATCATCATCTTCGCCCTACTGTAGAGGAGAGACAAATGTTAACTTCAGTTGTAGAAAGATTAAGTCAGGAATTGGAGGAAACAGAATGATGAGAAGTACGAAAGAATTACGACATGTGTATAGAGATTTCCTTCTAGAGGCTAACCAAAGTTATTCTGATATAGTAGTTTTAGAAGCAGACTTGTCAAGTTCGATGGCTACTAATAATCTTGAAAAGGACTTTGGAGACCGTTATGTGAATGTTGGGATCATGGAAGCAGAAATGGTCGGGCTTGCAGCAGGTTTATCTATTCAGGGGTTTAGACCTTATCTTCATACATTTGGCCCTTTTGCTTCACGAAGAGTATTTGATCAATTATTTATTTCTCTTGGGTACGCACAATTGGATGCCACTGTGATTGGCTCAGATGCAGGAGTAACGGCAGAGATGAATGGTGGAACACATATGCCATTTGAAGAAATTGGATTGTTACGTTTAATTCCTAAATCAATCATTTTTGAAGCAACTGATGATATCCAATTTCGTGAAATCTTGAACCAGACATTAGAATTAAAAGGACTAAAATATATTCGAACAATTAGAAAAGCTCCAGAGGCTGTATATCAAGGTGGAGAAGATTTTTCTAAAGGCTACATTGAGTTAAGACACGGTGAAGATGTTGTAATAGTTGCTTCTGGCATAATGGTTGCTCCAAGTATTCGAGTTGCGGATGAACTGTCTAAATTAGGTTATTCAGTAGGTGTGATAGATTTATTTAGAATCAAACCGATACCAGAACAGATAAAAACAATGTTAAGCGGAAAAACTATATTTACTGTAGAAAACCACAATCAGATAGGTGGAATTGGCAGTGCTTTATGTGAATTATTCTCTGATGATGGAATAACAAAAATTCATCGGATGGGTGTTCAAGAAAGATTCGGTCAAGTAGGGAAAATGGATTATCTTCTTAATGAGTATGGTTTGAGTGAATCGAATATAAAAGAGAAAGTTTTAGCGTTTTATAATGCAAGATAGATATTAAATACACTTATCTGAAAGAACTTCTGTAAAAATTACATTACGTTATTTAAAGCGAGCGGATTAAAAGCATATTCTGGTAATCAGAAAGTGCCCTGATCCGCTTTGTTGTTTTTAATTTAAAATGTTTATATGTGTATAGAATTTTCTGAAAATTCAAGAATTTTCTTCTGTTCATTGCCTTTAAAATGTGCTATAATAGTAAAAACTGAAATGGGAGGGAACAAATGACTGAATTAGCTAAACGTCATCGCAGTAGCATTTATGACAGCATGGTAAAATCACCAAACCGTGCCATGCTTCGTGCGACTGGTATGACAGATAAGGACTTTGAAACACCGATTGTTGGGGTTATTTCGACTTGGGCGGAAAATACACCATGTAACATCCACTTGCATGATTTTGGGAAATTAGCCAAAGAAGGTGTCAAATCGGCAGGTGCTTGGCCTGTGCAGTTTGGGACTATCACTGTAGCGGATGGGATTGCCATGGGAACGCCTGGTATGCGTTTCTCTTTGACATCTCGTGATATCATTGCAGACTCAATCGAGGCGGCTATGGGAGGCCACAACGTGGATGCCTTCGTCGCTATCGGTGGCTGTGACAAGAACATGCCTGGTTCTATGATTGCCATTGCTAATATGGATATCCCAGCTATTTTCGCCTATGGTGGAACGATTGCACCGGGAAATCTTGATGGCAAAGACATTGACTTGGTTTCTGTTTTTGAGGGTATCGGAAAATGGAATCACGGTGATATGACGGCTGAGGACGTGAAACGTCTTGAATGTAATGCCTGCCCTGGCCCTGGTGGCTGTGGTGGTATGTATACTGCTAATACCATGGCGACAGCTATCGAAGTTCTCGGTATGAGTTTGCCAGGCTCTTCATCTCATCCAGCTGAATCAGCTGATAAGAAAGAAGACATCGAAGCAGCGGGACGTGCTGTTGTTAAGATGTTGGAGCTCGGTCTCAAGCCATCAGATATCTTGACTCGTGAAGCCTTTGAGGATGCTATCACTGTAACTATGGCTCTCGGTGGTTCTACAAATGCCACTCTTCACTTGCTTGCCATTGCCCATGCTGCTAATGTTGACTTGTCACTTGAGGACTTCAATACGATACAAGAACGTGTGCCTCACTTGGCCGACTTGAAACCATCTGGTCAGTATGTCTTCCAAGACCTCTACGAAGTCGGTGGTGTGCCTGCGGTTATGAGATATCTCTTGGCAAATGGTTTCCTTCATGGAGACCGCATCACATGTACTGGTAAGACTGTTGCTGAGAACTTAGCTGACTTTGCAGACCTCACACCAGGTCAAAAAGTTATTATGCCACTTGAAAATCCAAAACGTGCAGATGGTCCGCTTATCATCTTGAACGGGAACCTTGCTCCTGACGGTGCAGTTGCCAAGGTATCAGGTGTGAAAGTGCGTCGTCACGTTGGGCCGGCTAAAGTCTTTGACTCAGAAGAAGATGCTATCCAGGCTGTTTTGACAGATGAAATCGTTGATGGCGATGTAGTCGTTGTTCGTTTCGTTGGACCTAAAGGTGGTCCTGGTATGCCTGAGATGCTGTCACTTTCATCAATGATCGTTGGTAAAGGTCAAGGAGACAAGGTGGCCCTCTTGACAGATGGTCGTTTCTCTGGTGGTACTTATGGTCTGGTTGTTGGACATATCGCCCCTGAAGCTCAGGATGGTGGACCGATTGCTTACCTTCGTACAGGCGATATCGTTACGGTTGACCAAGATACTAAAGAAATTTCTATGGCCGTATCCGAAGAAGAACTTGAAAAACGAAAAGCAGAAACAACCTTGCCACCACTTTATAGCCGTGGTGTCCTTGGTAAATATGCCCATATCGTATCATCTGCTTCACGCGGAGCCGTGACAGACTTCTGGAATATGGACAAGTCAGGTAAAAAATAAACTCAAAAAGCAAGCCAATCTCGGCTTGCTTCTTTTCATCTTCAAAAGTGATTTGCCTGCTTAACGAGGTGGTAGTCCAAGGGCAATACGGCCGTAGCGACTAATTCGTGTGATCTTCCAAGCAGGCGACCAGGTAACTTCAACCTTGACATCTTCGATCCCCTCTATTTGTTTCAGACCTGCAACGATTTCGATAGGTAAACTTTCTGCACAATCGCAGGCGGTGTCGGTGAAGGTCATGACAATCTTACAGAGCCCTGTTTCATCCAGATTGATTTCATAAATCAGCCCTAGATTGTAAACATCCAATTCCACATCTGTATCAAAAACCTTCTCTAGTTTTTCGATAATTTGGTCTTGTATGGCCAAAGCGCGGTCATTGATTTTGATATCGTCTCTCATTACAGTCCCTCCACATGATAAATATCCTCTATTTTCTCATAATTCTGACAATTTGGCAAGTTTTTGATGAATTTTCTGAAAAAATATGATAATATAAAGAAAACACTGAATCAAGGGGAAGCCTATGGAGCAGATTGGAAAAGTCTTTAGACAATTACGAGAGTCAAGAAATATCTCGCTGAGACAAGCAACTGGGGGACAATTTTCGCCGTCTATGTTATCTCGCTTTGAAACAGGTCAGAGTGAGCTTTCGGTGGAAAAGTTCTTATTTGCCCTAGAAAATATATCTGCTAGTGTAGAGGAAATTCTCTTTCTGGCGAGAGGTTTTCAGTATGATACAGATTCTGAGTTGAGAAAAGAAATCATAGATGTCTTGGATCCAAAGAATATAGCTCCGCTTGAGGACTTGTATCGCAGGGAGTATCAAAAGCATGCCCATTCTCACAATAAACAGAAACATATTCTAAATGCCATTATTATCAAGTCTTATATGAAGAGCATGGATGAAAGGGTAGAGTTAACAGCAGAGGAAGGGAAAGTTCTTCATGATTATTTGTTTTCTACCGAGATTTGGGGAATCTATGAACTCAATTTATTTTCAGTCAGTTCACCATTTCTATCTGTTTCTCTTTTCACTAGGTATGTTAGAGAGATGGTACGTAAATCTGATTTCCTAATGGAAATGTCTGGCAATCGAAACCTTTTTCACACTATACTATTGAATGGCTTTTTAGCCAGCATTGAGTGTGAAGAATTTACCAATGCCTCTTATTTTAAACGTGTTATCGAAGAGCATTTCTACAATGAAAATGAAACCTATTTCCGAATTGTCTATTTGTGGGCGGAAGGTCTCCTTGATAGCAAGCAAGGTAGAGTCAAGGAAGGCCAGAAAAAGATGGAAGATGCTGTCCATATTTTTGAGATGCTTGGCTGTAATAAATCTGCCGAATACTATAGAAATACGACCGATTGTTGAATATCTGCAAACTAAGAAAATCATTTGAAATTTTAAGCGATAGAATTGTTGACCTCTCTCGTGTCACTGGAGAAATTCTATCGTTTCTTTTTGCTCATTTTATTTGTTGCATATATTCAAAAGTTTTTCCTCTAAAATTTCTAAGTGCTATACTATAGTCATACTTCACATAAAACTTATACTCTTCGAAAATCAAATTCAAACCACGTCAGCTTCACCTTGCCGTACTCAAGTACAGCCTTCGGCTAGCTTCCTAGTTTGCTCTTTGATTTTCATTGAGTATTTGAACAAGAAGGGAGATTACCTATGAAACTATTGTTCAGAAATCAAGCTTATCGTCTCTTGACTTTGTCACGCTTCTTCAATGCTTTTGGTGCTTCAATTTTCAATCTGGTCTTTATCGTTTATGCATCGACCTTGCCACAAGCCTCTTTTGCGGTTGCTATGGCGAATATTGTCATGATTCTTCCGACTCTCTTTACAGTTTTTGTAGGGATTCGGGCAGATTATACGAGGGACAAGGTCAAATGGATGACCTATAGCGGTTTGTTTCAGGCGGTTTTATTTTTTCTGGCAGCCCTAGTTGTTCAGCAAGCTAGTCTCTTTGCCTTTTCTAGCCTGTGTTTAATCAATGTCATTAGTGATGTCATTAGTGATTTTGCTGGTGGTTTGCGAATGCCTCTCGTTAAGGAAAAAGTAGCTGAAGAGGATTTGATGGAAGCCTATTCTTTTTCACAGTTCATCACCTATATTTCAGCTATTGGTGGTCAAGCTTTTGGAGTCTGGCTCTTAGGTCTATCGGTTAACAATTTTTCTCTCGTTGCAGGAATCAATGCTTGTTTTTTCCTCATATCAGCTTCTGTTCTCTTTTTAGGAAGAAGCAAATTAAGCCTGTCAATTTCATCTGCTGATGGTGAAAACCTAAAAAATGAGAAGCTATCTATCAAAGAGCAGTTCCTAACAATTTACCGAAATTTACGCCTTGTTTTTCTTAAAAGTGGACAGAAAAACTTTGGTTTTATGCTCTTTGCAGTCTTGCTTATCAATGCCTTGGGTGGCGCTTTAGGAAGCATCTATAACATCTTCTTTTTGAGCTATTCTCTCTTGAATTTTTCTTACACAGAGGCACTATTTATCAGTCAAGTTTGTGCTTTAGCTGCAGTCATCATCAGTAGCCTTACTGGTAATGATTATTTTGGGAAGCAGTCTTTGCCTAGATTGATGATGTGGGCGACATTAGGAGTCAGTCTAGTTGGTCTGGCTAACTTATTCAATCAAGTTGTGCTTGGTTTACTATTTCTCTTTTTTACTCTCTATGTGTCTGGTAAAGTTGCACCAAAGATTAATGCCATGCTCCTGAAAAATCTAGCTCCGGAGGTTTTAGCTCGTACCAGTAATTTTTTAGGTTTATTGTTTACCTTATCCATACCTGTGGGAACAGCTTGTTTTTCACTTATAGCTGTATGGAATATACAGTTGACTTGGATGCTATTTGTTGGTCTTTCCTTGCTAGCTATTCTTTTGACAGTTATTAATCTCAAAAATGATATCTAATACCCTTCGAAAATCTCTTCAAACCACGTCAACGTTGCCTTGCCGTAGGTATGGTTACTGACTTCGTCAGTTCTATCTACAACCTCAAAACACTGTTTTGAGCAACCTGCGGCTAGTTTCCTAGTTTGCTCTTTGATTTTCATTGAGTATAAATCCTAATTTTATTCATACTGTTTTAATCCCTCTATTTATGGTAAAATAAGACTATTAAGTTTAAAGAGGATTCCCTATGAAATTACAAAAACCAAAAGGAACGCAGGATATCTTGCCTGCTGAATCTGCCAAATGGCAGTACGTTGAGGGCTTTGCCCGTGAGATTTTCAAGCGCTATAACTATGCGGAAGTGCGCACACCTATTTTTGAGCACTATGAGGTCATCAGCCGCTCTGTCGGAGATACAACCGATATCGTAACCAAGGAAATGTACGATTTCTATGATAAGGGTGACCGTCATATCACACTTCGTCCAGAAGGAACTGCGCCCGTTGTCCGTTCCTATGTGGAAAATAAACTCTTCGCACCAGAAGTGCAAAAGCCAAGTAAGTTCTACTATATGGGCCCTATGTTCCGCTATGAGCGTCCACAGGCAGGGCGTTTGCGCCAATTCCACCAGATTGGTGTTGAGTGCTTTGGCTCTAGTAATCCAGCTACCGATGTGGAAACCATCGCTATGGCAGCTCATTTCTTGAAAGAAATCGGCATCCAAGGTGTCAAATTGCACCTCAACACGCTTGGAAATCCTGAGAGCCGTGCGGCTTATCGTCAGGCCTTGATTGACTATTTGACACCGCTTAAGGAGACTTTATCTAAGGATAGCCAACGCCGTTTGGAGGAAAATCCTCTCCGTGTCTTGGACTCTAAGGAAAAAGAAGACAAGGTAGCAGTAGAGAATGCGCCTTCTATCTTGGACTTCCTTGATGAAGAAAGCCAAGCACACTTTGATGCTGTGCGTCAGATGTTGGAAAATCTTGGAGTAGACTATATCATCGATACCAATATGGTGCGTGGTCTGGACTACTACAACCACACCATTTTCGAGTTTATCACTGAGATTGAGGGCAATGACCTGACAGTCTGTGCGGGTGGTCGTTACGATGGTTTGGTTTCTTACTTTGGAGGCCCGGAAACTGCTGGATTTGGTTTTGGACTTGGTGTAGAGCGCCTGCTTCTCATTCTTGAAAAGCAAGGTGTTGCTCTTCCTATCGAAAACGCCCTAGATGTCTATATCGCAGTCTTGGGTGATGGAGCAAATGTAAAAGCCCTAGAACTAGTCCAAGCTCTTCGCCAACAAGGTTTCAAAGCAGAGCGTGATTACCTTAACCGTAAACTCAAAGCTCAGTTCAAGTCAGCTGATGTCTTTGCAGCTAAGACCCTCATCACCCTAGGTGAGAGTGAAGTCGAAAGCGGACAAGTAACGGTCAAGAACAACCAAACCCGAGAAGAAGTGGAAGTTGCGCTTGAGACAATCAGCCAAAACTTCTCAGAAATCTTTGAAAAACTAGGCTTTTAATAGCAGATAAACTGGTCAGGAATCTATTCCTGACCTTTTTCTTTTGCAAAATGACAAAAATCATAAACTTTTTGACAAATATGCTTGTCAAAAAGAAAAAGATGTGTTACAATATAAGCAAGTTAAGAGAAAAGGAGAAAGGAATGCTTAAAAATCGTCTAAAAGAGCTGCGGGCTCGCGATGGCCTCAATCAAACCGACCTAGCTAAGCTAGCAGGGGTTTCCAGACAGACCATTAGTCTACTAGAACGGGATGAGTACACCCCATCCATTATCATTGCCCTGAAAATATCTCAAATTTTCAACGAAACAGTCGAATCGGTATTTCGTTTGGAGGAGGACGAGTGATGAATAAGTTTAAAGTGATTTATTATGTAGTTGCCATAGCTCTATTAATCAGCGTATTTCTACTGATTGGGATAGACTTAGGTTGGTTTAGTCCCTATCAAAGCGACCAATTTGTTTGGGCCTACTTTGCCCTCATCCCAGTCGTTGACTGGATTGAAAAGAAAGCAAACAATTTAGCAAGTGAAAAAGGAGAATGAATATGAAAAAGAAAAATAAACGTGTCTTGTTATTTTTAATTCCTGTTGTCTTGGGAGCTTTCTTGTACATGTTTGTAGATATGTTGAAGGCTGGTGCCGAATCCCACGGAATTATGTTAGATGTAAAAGTCTTGCTACCCTGGATATCAGCTATTGGTTTACTATTAGGTTTTGTTGGTATTCTTTTGACGTTCAATTTCTTAAAGAAAAGCAGAAAATTTCACTCCCTGTATCAAGAGGAAATAGATGATGATCTGAATGAAACCTATTATGTGCAAATGTATCGTAATCTTGAGTTTGGAAACATTACTTCTAATATTACAAGTGTAGCGATTTTATTGGCTCTTGTCATCTCAGGTAGTGAAGTAATTGTACTCGATGTAAGTCGTATAACATTTTCCCTTTCCTTTTTGGAATTAGTGCTGTTCTTGCAGAGTCAAAAATATCTTTCTAAAACAATTGCGATTGTTCGTCAGTTTGATTTGGATCTTTTCTCTACACCAAAGGAGGTCTTGAACTATATTAATTCTTATGATGAAGGGGAGCGTCAGGCTAATTTGGAACAGAGTTTTCGAATTTTATTCCAATTACATCAGTATGTCTTGCCAACCTTGTACTTTCTGATTGCTCTCTTTTCCTTACTGACAGGAGAGATTCAGCTACTAGCTTTCGTACTTGTCGGAGCCATCCATGTTTATATCAATGTGATGCAGTTACCTATGGTAAAACGCTATTTCAAATAAAGGAGTTTCTATGATTCGTGTTGAAAATGTAAGCAAAAGTTTTGGGAGCAAAAAAGCTCTTCATCAGATTTCTTTTGAGATTAAGGAGGGTGAAATCTTTGGTTTTCTTGGCCCTTCTGGCTCAGGTAAAACAACCATGATCAATGTCTTAACAGGACAGTTGGCTGCAGATCAAGGTAAAACAGTTTTGTTAGGCAAGAATTCTCAAGATTTAACCTCAAATGATTTGGAACAAATTGGTATTGTTAGTGATGGCAGTGGTTTTTATGAAAAGATGAGTCTTTATAAAAATCTTCTCATCTATGCTAAGTTATATGGCCTCAAGGCAGATAGAGTAGTTCAGGTGCTTCAACAGGTTGGATTGGCAGATGCTAAAGATATTATCGCAGAAAAACTATCTACTGGAATGAAACAACGAATGTTCTTGGCTCGTGCCCTTCTTAATGCTCCTAAGATTCTCTTTCTAGATGAGCCAACCAGTGGTTTAGACCCTACAACATCTAAGATGGTTCATACCCTACTTCAAGAATTAAAGCAGGCGGGGACAACTATCTTTCTGACCACGCATGATATGAATGAAGCAACTCTGCTTTGTGATCGCTTATCTCTTTTGAATAAGGGGAACTTAATAGAGTATGGAAGTCCGCAAGATATTATCCAGAAGTACCATGTGGATAAGAAAGTACGTGTGGTTTATAACGACGGACGAGAACAGATAGTTCCATTTGATGAATTACCACATTTAGACACGACAGATTTGATGGTGGTTCACTCTTGTGAGCCAACTTTAGAAGAAATCTTTATCAGATTGACAGGAGAAAAGTTAGATGTTTAGAAAATTAAATGCCCTACTATGGTTAAGAGTGCAAGTTCTTATCAGCAATTCAACTTTGTTGGCGACTCTATTGATGCCTTTTGGAATAGCTGTTCTATATAATGAATTCTTCAATAAGAATGGAGAATTGAGTATGTTTCTCCTCTCTTCGAGTTTGACGATGGTCTTGAGTATGGGAAGTGGTTATATGGTATCGATTATGATGGCAGAAGATAAGGAAAAGCGCAATCTTAAATCACTCATCCTAAGTGGTGTGACAGCAACAGAATATACTTTCAGTATGCTTGTTCTCCCTATTTTGATAATGTTATTTGCTATGATTGTACTGCCCATCTATCTTAAAGTAGATCTATCAAGTTACTTATTGGCCTATGTTATCTATTTAATCCTAGCAACTATTAGTATTATTTTTCTCAACCTTTTAATCGGTGCAGTGTCAGATACTCAATCTAAAGCGCAAGTCTATAGTATCTTTCCTATGTTAATCGTCTCTTTTTTACCTATAATTGCTCTTCAAAATGATACGCTTCAGAAAGTGTTGGATTACTCTTTTATTGGTCCAATTGTAAATCTTTTAAATAAAAAAGGTGGGGAAATATCTTTTTCTAATATCGGTATGTTACTTGCCTGGGTACTTGTGTTAGGAATAGCAAACCTCTTTGTATTGAAAAATAGCTATAAAGCAAGATAGGAGATTTATATGAAACTACTTAAAAACCTCGGCTGGTTTCTTCTAGCCATTCTATCTTTTCTGGTTATCTATGGGACCGTTCAAAGTGGGGCTGTAGAAGCTTTGAAACTGGGCGCTTCGCCCTATGCTACTACCTTGCTTTATGTGGCCTTGGCTGGAGTATATGTGTACGTCATTTATAAATGGTACCAGAAAGCTCCTGTTCATATTGAGAAGAGTGGCTTTAACCGATTTATTTGGCTCCCTGCCTTGGTTTGGTTCTTATCTCTGGTTGTCCAGTTTTTCTTGCCAAATGATCCTTCAGTAAATCAACAAACAGCGATAGACTTGACCTTGTCTCAACCCCTTTTCTCATTCTTTGCGGTCGTTATTTTTGCTCCTTTGACGGAAGAGCTTATCTTTAGAGGGATGTTGGCACGCTATCTCTTTCCTAAGCAGGACAATAGTAAACAAACTCTGCTTTTCCTTCTGGTAACAAGTGTTCTATTTGCCTTGATTCATTTCCCAGGAACTTTGCAACAGTTTTTGGTTTATGCTAGTCTAGGATTGAGTTTGGGGCTGGCTTATGTAAGTCGAAAAGGTCTTCTTTACAGCATTTCTCTTCACGCTTTGAATAATTTAGTGAGCTTTTTGATGATTCTCATGCTATAATAGAGTCAGGAGGTCACATGAAACGAGTAATTTTATTAGCAGTGATTCAAGCAGTCGTTCTATTTTTCATCATTGGAGCGCTAGCTTATGCCTTTAAGGGCGATTTCTTCTATAACTATCTAGCAGTCGTCTTTGCCCCTATTGCAGGTGTCTTGCGCTTTGGGACAGCTTACACAACGGAAATTGTCTTGCCTCGAAAGGCAGCCGAAATTGCTGAAAAGCGTAAAGCAGGCAACAATTCAAAATAAAAGAGTCCGATGAACTTCATCGGATTTTTGTATGGGCGTCAATTTTTAGAGTCTTCACTTGATTTTTAAAGACTGGCAAACTTTTCTGATGATTTTCATGAAGAGCCTGCGCTTTTATGGTAAAATAGTAACAGAATAAAAGAGGAGAGAAACAATGAAACGTAGTATGTATGCTGGTCGTGTTCGTGAGGAACACATCGGACAAGAAATGACCTTGAAAGGATGGGTTGGCCGTCGTCGTGACCTTGGTGGTTTGATCTTTATCGATCTTCGTGACCGTGAAGGAATCATGCAGTTGGTTATCAACCCTGAAAAAGTATCTGCAGAGGTTATGGCAACAGCTGAAAGCCTTCGTAGCGAATTTGTTATCGAGGTGACTGGTCAAGTCGCTGCGCGTGAGCAAGCCAATGATAAGTTGCCAACTGGTGCAGTTGAGTTAAACGTGACAGCTCTGACAGTGCTTAATACAGCTAAGACAACCCCATTTGAGATTAAGGATGGCATTGAGGCCAATGACGATACACGTTTGCGTTACCGTTACCTTGACCTTCGTCGTCCAGAAATGTTGGAAAATCTTAAACTTCGTGCCAAGGTGACCCACTCTATCCGCAACTACTTGGATGAGTTGGAGTTTATCGACGTGGAGACACCATTCCTTTCTAAATCAACGCCAGAAGGGGCGCGTGACTACTTGGTGCCATCTCGTGTTAATAAAGGACATTTTTACGCGCTTCCTCAAAGTCCGCAAATCACTAAGCAGTTATTGATGAATGCTGGTTTTGACCGTTACTACCAAATCGTTAAATGTTTCCGTGACGAGGACTTGCGTGGTGACCGCCAGCCTGAGTTCACTCAGGTCGACTTGGAAACGTCTTTCCTTACTGAGCAAGAAATCCAAGATATCACAGAAGGTTTGATTGCGCGCGTGATGAAGGAAACTAAAGGTATCGAAGTAACACTTCCATTCCCTCGTATGAAATACGATGATGCTATGGCTCTTTATGGTTCTGACAAGCCAGATACCCGTTTTGACATGTTGCTTCAGGACTTGACAGAAGTTGTCAAAGGTGTAGACTTTAAAGTATTTTCAGAAGCGCCTGCTGTAAAAGCAATTGTAGTCAAAGGCGCAGCAGATAACTACTCACGTAAAGATATCGACAAGATGACAGAAGTAGCCAAACAGTACGGAGCCAAAGGTCTTGCTTGGGTCAAGGTGGTTGATGGAGAATTAAATGGACCAGTTGCCAAGTTCTTGACTGGCATCCAAGCAGAATTGACAGCAGCGCTTGCTCTTGAAGATAAGGACTTGGTTCTCTTTGTGGCGGATACGCTTGAAGTGGCTAATGCGACTCTTGGTGCCCTTCGTGGACGTATTGCCAAAGAGCTTGGTCTGATTGATAACGATAAATTTAACTTCCTTTGGGTGGTTGACTGGCCAATGTTTGAATGGTCTGAAGAAGAAGGTCGCTACATGAGCGCCCACCATCCATTCACTCTTCCACAGGAAGAGACTGCCCATGAATTAGAAGGTGATTTGGCTAAGGTTCGTGCCATTGCTTACGATATCGTCTTGAACGGTTATGAACTTGGTGGCGGTAGCCTTCGTATTAATCAAAAAGACCTTCAAGAACGCATGTTCAAGGCTCTTGGTTTTTCAGCTGAAGAAGCAAATGACCAGTTTGGCTTCCTTCTTGAAGCCATGGACTATGGTTTCCCACCACACGGTGGCTTGGCTATCGGGCTTGACCGATTTGTCATGCTCTTAGCAGGAGAAGAAAATATTCGTGAAGTTATTGCCTTCCCTAAGAACAACAAGGCAACTGACCCAATGACACAAGCTCCTTCAACAGTAGCTCTCAAACAACTAGAGGAACTCAGCTTACAAGTAGAAGAAGATGAAACAAGCAAAACGAATTAAGCGGTGGCGCTATTATTTGCGCCGCTTTGCTTATCAGATAAAAATTTTACGTGTCTTACAAAGTATCTCTCGCGAAAAATATGATGAGAAGATTTCGGCCTCTCTGGTCTATGGTTTTTTATCAGCAGTAGCGGTCAATTTCTTTTTCCAACCAGGGCATGTGTATTCGAGTGGTGCGACAGGTTTGGCACAGATTATCTCTGCCTTGAGTAATCACTGGTTTGGTTTTCATATCCCGATTTCGCTGACCTTCTATGCCATTAATTTCCCTTTGATGGTCTTGGCTTGGTATCAAATTGGGCATAAGTTCACCGTCTTTACCTTTATAACGGTATCCATGAGTTCCTTCTTTATCCAGTTTGTCCCTGTGGCGACCTTGACGGAGGATCCCATTATCAATGCCCTTTTTGGGGGTGTTGTCATGGGCTTGGGGATTGGTTTTGCTCTTCGCAACAATATCTCCAGTGGTGGGACGGATATCGTCAGCCTGACCATTCGCAAGAAAACGGGTAAGAATGTTGGTAGTATTTCTTTCTTGGTAAATGGAACCATCATGCTGATAGCAGGCTTGACCTTTGGTTGGAAATACGCTCTTTACTCCATGATTACCATCTTTGTCTCTAGCCGTGTGACAGATGCAGTCTTTACCAAGCAAAAACGCATGCAGGCCATGATTGTGACCAATCATCCAGAGAAGGTGATTGAAAAAATCCATAAAAAATTACATCGCGGTGCAACCATGATCCACGATGCAGAAGGAACTTATAATCACGAGAGAAAGGCAATTTTAATCACTGTCATTACACGTGCAGAGTTTAATGAATTTAAACAGATTATGAAACAGGTGGATCCAAGCGCCTTTGTCTCTGTCTCGGAGAATGTTCATATTCTGGGACGGTTCGTTGAAGCAGAAAATTAGTGACCAAAAAAAC